>NZ_ANPF01000027.1:0-202297 GCF_000328325.1 Halobacillus sp. BAB-2008
CCCTCCGTMCAAAAAAGGACGGAGGGGATTCATTCCGTGGTACCACCTTCATTTACAGGAAAACAACATACTCTTCCTGTACACTCGACTGACATAACGGCTTCTAACCGGCTTCTCCTACTCTTTGGTTCAAAGAAGCTGCATCAAGGGCGACCTTCCATCAACAGGGTTCCTGGAAAACTCTCACCGAATGTTTTCCTCTCTTTAGGAATTGTTCATGTACTCTTCCCTATCTAAGCATTTCACGTATAAAGGTTATATAACATATTGTATATAGAAAACAATGCTTTAGTCAACCTGTAACAAAAAAATGAGCGTCCGCCCATTCCATGATGGGAAAACGCTCAAAAAAAGTATGGAGGTGTTCCTCTTCAGCCGCTTATATAGGTACCGTCTGCCGATCTGGTGCAGAAACTGGCTGTATGTTCTCGAGAAATGCTTACTGCCGATCGTCATCTTTCAAACCATCCGAATGATCATTTTCCCGACGACGTTCGATATTTTCCTGTTTGGTTTTTTATTGGGGCTTTTTCTTGCTTTCAAATACAAATGGATTTAGCTCGGAATATATACAATTTGACCCGGAGACACATCCTCTGTATGTTCATTCACCCGCTCCAGCTGTTTCACCGTTACACCATACTTCTCAGCGATTGACGAAAGTGTCTCCTCTTCTTGTGCAATATACATCTTCATTTGTGTGTACGTATCTTCCCTATTCGGAAATAGGTGTTTGAAAATCTGTTTAATTCCGTCCATTCCGCCCGGCGCTTTTTGTTCCTGTTCTTCCGAAGAAGACGTCTGCGATTCTTCCACACTGACCTCTACTTCCTCCCAATCGACGATCGTCTCCATCGAAGGCTCGGCCTCGTCACCTGCAGGTGGTGTTTCCGATGTCGGAGCTGTATGACCGAAAAATTCCGGGAAGCTCTGTGACTTTTTGTACGTCCACCGTCCATCACTGGATGAACTCGGTTTATCATCCACCGATTCCTGTTGCTGGTCGAACTGAAAAACAGGAGCTTCGCGTTCCGGGAAAATCGGAATATCCTGGGCTTTATCTTCAGGGAAATTGACCGGCCCAACCCTTGCAGATTCGTCAAAGGATTCCGCATTCGCAGCCCCTTTATCCTTTTCTTCGATGCCGTTGATATTAATGTGGGCATGAAGGCGAAGCTGACGTGTGGCTGGTAGTTCATAATCGAAACTTTCAATATCGATGAGAACATCCTCTAAATTCGATACTCTCTCTAATGGTACCGTTATTTCTACCGGGAATTGGTGACGGAATTCATACGCATCCCCTTCGACCGGCGCGACATGATCCATAATCCTCACCGAGTTCGTGAATGCTGCATCCTCGGGATCCCCCGTGTTTCCTGTCGGGACATATTCTCCCGCAAGTTCCACCGTCCCCTTCAACCGGACGACATCTCCCAGCTCTTCAATGGATATCTCAGGTTCTAAGGAGATACCAATCAGCTCTCGTACTCCCTGTCCCTCCTTGAACCAAATCGATTCATCTAAATAAAAGGAAAATACATTTTGTTTGTTCTGCAATGTCAGGTCCCCTCCCTAAGGTAATAAACACGATTCTCTTTTATCACCATATGCGACAGGAGCAGATATATACATAAGAGCTGAAAAGCAGAAAAAGGCCCAACAGCTGAAAAACTCCAGCCTCCAACGAATGCGGTTAACCAGGAGACTCCCAGTACGCTCCTCTTGACCAGCACTTTTTTCACAAAAACAAAAGCGTACGGGAAGGACCCGTACGCTTTTGTATGATAGTCACTTAAGACCGGCGAATACTTTTTCTGCGGCCTGTATCGTTTTCTCGATATCCTCATCCGTATGCTTCGTCGATAAGAACATTCCTTCAAACTGCGAAGGCGGGAGATAAATTCCTTCTTGGACCATCCCCTGAAAATATTTCTTAAACAATGCTAAATCCGACCGGTTGGCCGTTTCGAAATTAGTGACCGGCTCGTTCGTAAAGAAGAATCCAACCATGGATCCCGCTCGATTAACCGTCAATGGAATGCCGTGCGTTTCCGCTGCATGAAGAAAACCTTCCACCAATCGGTCTACTTTGTGGTTAATAGACGTATAGGATTCTTCCGTCAGAGCGGAAAGCGTCTCAAATCCGGCCGTCATAGCAAGCGGGTTCCCGGAAAGTGTTCCGGCCTGATAAATATCACCAACTGGAGCGACACGCTCCATGATTTCCCGCTTTCCACCGTAAGCCCCCACAGGAAGGCCTCCTCCGATCACTTTACCGAGGGTGGTCATGTCAGGAGTGACGTCGAAGTGCCCTTGGGCGCTGTGATAACCAACACGGAACCCTGTCATCACTTCGTCAAAGATAAGAACCGTGCCGTTGGCTTCTGTCAACTGACGCAGAGATTTAAGGAATGCTTCCGTCGGCGGTACGACACCCATATTCCCGGATACCGGTTCGATGATGACGGCAGCGAGATCTTCTCCGTATTGTTCGAAAACGTAACGAACGCTTTCCAAATCGTTATAGGGGACCGTAATCGTATTCTGAGCAATCGACTCCGGAACTCCCGGGGAATCAGGCAGACCGAGCGTAGCAACACCGGAACCTGCTTTGATAAGCAGGGAATCCCCGTGTCCGTGATAATTCCCTTCAAATTTAAGAATTTTATCACGGCCGGTATAGCCTCTGGCTACACGCAGCGCGCTCATCGTCGCTTCTGTACCGGAGTTCACCATCCGAAGCATTTCAATGGATGGTACACGTTCAATGACAAGCTCCGCAAGCTTGTTCTCCATTCTGGTAGGTGCCCCGAAGCTTGTCCCGTGTGCCGTCACCTTCGTTAAGGCTTCCGTCACTTTAGGGTCTGCATGGCCAAGAATGAGCGGACCGAAACTAAGTACGTAATCGATATATTCATTTCCATCGATATCCACAAGTTTCGACCCTTCCCCTCTTTCCATAAAAATCGGGTCCATATCTACGGATTTGAACGCACGGACAGGGGAGTTGACCCCGCCGGGCATCAAATCTACTGCTTTATCGTACGCCTGCTTTGATTGATCAAAATTCCTCATAATCTGCACCCTTTCTTCTATTCTTTTATTGGTTCAGCCACTTCGCTGCATCTTTGGCAAAATAGGTGATGATCAGATCCGCACCTGCGCGTTTCATGGACAACAGCTTCTCCATAACGATCTCCTGCTCATTAACCCAGCCGTTCTGGGCAGCTGCTTTGATCATGGAATATTCCCCGCTGACATTGTAGGCGACCAGCGGAAGACGGAAACGATCTTTCACTTCTCTCATAATATCCAAGTAAGCAAGAGCCGGCTTGACGATGAGGAAGTCTGCTCCCTCTTCTACATCAGATTCCGCTTCACGCAGCGCTTCCAAACGGTTGGCAGGATCCATCTGATACGCCCGACGGTCGCCGAATTGTGGTGTGCTGTGAGCGGCGTCACGGAAAGGACCATAGAAGGCAGATGCATATTTAACAGCATAGGACATCACAGGAATGTGATGGAAACCAGCTTCATCCAGACCCGCACGGATGGCAGCGACAAACCCGTCCATCATATTGGAAGGTGCGATAATATCCGCTCCGGCTTCCGCCTGTGTCACTGCGGTTTGCGTAAGGTACTTCAACGATTCGTCATTGATTATTTCCCCGTCGCGAACAACGCCGCAGTGGCCGTGGTCGGTATATTGACAGAGACAGGTATCCGCGATGACCGTGAGCTCCGGCACCTCTTCCTTGATCTGACGGATTGCCTGCTGGACGATTCCATGCTCATGGAAAGCCTGTGTTCCGACCTCATCTTTCTCCTTCGGTACGCCGAACACGATGACCGACCGGATACCCAGATTCACGAGTTCCTGCATCTCTTCCGTAAGGTAATCTAGAGAGACCTGGTGGACACCAGGCATGGAAGCCACTGGATTTTTGATGTTTTCTCCTTCCACAACGAAAATCGGATAGATCAGATCATCCGTACTGAGCTTCGTTTCACGCACGAGCGCTCTCATAGAGTCTGTGCGGCGCAGACGACGGTGTCGTTTAAATGTTGTTTCTTTCATAATTATCGTTTCCCTTCGCTAGAAAAGTACTGAACGATGCGTTCAATCATGGATTCAATGGTGTAATTCTCTGGTATACAGATATTTGTAAAACCGAAGCGCGCTGCCGCATCTGCTGTTGTTGGGCCGATGCAGAAACAGGGAAGCTTCCGTCCTTTATTTTCCGAATCACTGACAGCAGTATGATAGGCCTTGACGGTAGAGGGGCTGGTAAAAGTCAAAGCATCAAGGCGCCCCTCCTCAAGCCAAGCCGCTATATGCCGCTTGTGATCGTCCACTAGTAGCGTATCATACACGGTCATCGAATGAAAAAACACCTGCTCAGCTTTGAAATATGCAGGGAGAACATCTCTCGATAAATTACCTCTTATGTACAAAATTTTTCCCGGTTCCGGAAAAGCTTCGAGAAATTCTCCTCCCATTACTTCCGCACGGTATTCCGTTGGAACGAAATCGGCCTTGTACCCGAATTGTTTCAGCTGCTGCTCCGTCTTCTTCCCGACGATTGCAAACCTGAGTTCCGGAGGGACCGTCCTTCCGTGTTTTCTCAAAAGCTCGAAAAAAAACTTCACGCCATTAGAGCTCGTCATAAAAACCCAAGAATAGTCGTGAAGTTCATGCAGAAGGTGGGAACTGCTTTTTGTATCTTTCAATTGGAAGGTAAGAAGAGGGGCATGATAAGCCACTCCCCCCTGCTTTTCAATGTGCTTGATGAAACGCTGCGCCTGGGATTTCCCTCTTGTAACGAGGATGCCTTTCCCTTCGAGCGGTTTCATTACTGCTCATACTCCTCTTTCGCTTTATCAACGATTTCCTGAGCACCCCTGTCCTTCAAGCGCGCAGCAGCTTCCGCTCCTACAGACACGGGATCAGTTCCCGAAACCGTTTCATGAAGGATCGTCGTGCCGTCAGGGCTTCCCACGAGAGCAGTCAGTACGATTTCGTCTGCTTTTCTATAAGCATAACCCCCAATAGGTACTTGGCAGCCCCCGTTTAAATCATGAAGAAATTTACGTTCCGCTGTGACGGTGGACGAGGTATATTCATGATTCAGCTTCATTAAATAGTCTCTCAGCTCCTTGTCATCCTCCCGGCATTGGATGGCAAGCGCCCCCTGACCGACGGCAGGTACACAAACATCCGGCTCTAAGTATTCGGTGACCACATCGTCATCCCACCCCATCCGCTTTAAGCCTGCGGCTGCGAGAATGATGGCATCGTAATCCTCTTCGTGAAGTTTTTTTAAGCGGGTATCGATATTTCCCCGGATCCATTTGATTTCCAAATCAGGACGGACGGCTTTGATTTGGGAACCGCGTCGCAGACTGCTCGTCCCAACGACCGCTCCTGTCGGCAGGTCCTTCAGAGCAACATTTCCGACAGAAACGAAGGCGTCGCGGTGGTCTTCCCTAATCGGAACGGACGCTACGACAAGCCCTTCCGCGACAACAGCCGGCATGTCTTTCATACTGTGGACGGCCATATCGATGTCTCCGTCATACATGGCCTGTTCGATTTCTTTAATGAACAGCCCTTTTCCTCCCACTTTGGAAAGCGTAACATCCAGGACTCGATCCCCTTTAGTTGAAATCCTTTTGATTTCAAACTCATAACCCGGATCGATTTGTTTCAATTGTTCAATCACCCATTCCGTCTGGGTGATCGCTAATTTGCTTTTACGTGAACCAATGACGATTTTTCGCACAAGACAGCCTCCTCATAACTAGAAATGAAAATTAGATAAAGAACCGAACAGAAAGAAATTAATTAAAAGAAATAGAAAAGCGGCGGTATTGAAGATCGAAATTACTCGTCCCTGATACCCCTTTACGACTCTTAAGAATAAATAGACGATATAGACACTCAGCACAAGGAAAGATCCGAGCGTCTTCGAATCATACCAGTAGAAGACATCAGGGGAGACATACCCCCAAACCACCCCGAGAATAATGGCGATCAAAAGGAGCGGTACTCCGAGTATAACAGCCACATAAGAGAACTGATCCAATTTCGTCAAATCACCGAGTCGGAAAAGCTTCGCATTCCATTTCTTTCTTTTCAGCAGACGGTATTGAAGTAAATACATCATGGAAAAAATAAAGGATAATGTGAAGAACCCATAGGATATGATGGCAAGACTGATGTGAATGACGAGCAGTTCATTGACAAGCCCGACCCCGTTGTTTCCAAGAACACTCTGTGCCCGTGTGGAAAGGTGAATGATCATAATGAGAAATCCTACTACATTCGTGAAAAACACGAGAAAGTCCATCCGGAACAGCCGGTTGATTATCAAAGAGAACGTCACCAGAATCCAGGTGTAGAAATACAGTCCATCGTACACTGTCATAATAGGGAAGTTGTCCTTGATCAGAATCTGTGCCAACAGGAAAAAGGTTTGCAAACCCCAGACCATACTAAGTAACCAGAAGGCGATGCGGTTCGCCCTCCGGTTCGTCTGTACAAAATCGATGAAATATCCGATGAGACTAAGCCCGTACAAGAAAAGGATGAGTTCATAAACCCATTTAAATTCTAGCATTGGATGTCCACCTTAAGATTTAACCATGGAGCTTAAAAATGCGATCGGGTTTGCCGTTTCCGGATGATGCTTCACCGTTGTGTTATTCTTTTTTTCCTGTTTTTCTACCTCTTTTTCCACTTGTTCTTCTATACCGAATATCTGCGTGAACAAGCGTAGAGAATCCTCTGCATCAGGCTTGGCGGCAATCTCCTTGGCCTGAGAAATCGGTTCTTTCAGCATTTGGTTGATAATGCTCTTCGTATGCTTGTTCAACACTTTCCGTTCCCGATCTGTCAATTCCGGCATCTTCCGTTCTATACTCTTCATCGTTTCTGCCTGAATATCCAGAGCCTTCGTCCGTAGTGCTGAAATGACCGGTACAACTCCGATCGTTTGCAGCCATTCTTTGAACTCGACGATTTCTGCTTCCACCATCAGTTCGATCTCTTCAGCCGCCTGCTTCCTTAATGCAAGGTTGGCATCAACGATTCCCTGCAGGTCATCAATATCATACAGGAATACACTCTCCAACGACTCCATAGCAGGATCAAGATCCCGTGGTACAGCGATATCCACGAAAAACAACGGCTTCCCTTTCCTCTGCTTGTGGATCGGCTCCATCTGATTCCTGGTGATGACGTATTCTGTTGCACCAGTAGAGCTGATAACGATATCCGCATCTGTCAGTACTTTCTCCAACTGATCCATCGTCTTCGCTTCCCCGTTAAACTGGTCGGCGACCGCCTCTGCTTTGGATAGTGTTCTGTTCAACACAGACACCTTACGAGCACCGGAACCGTGAAGATTCTTAGCAGCCAGTTCCCCCATCTTGCCGGCACCAAGAATAACGATATGTTTATGAACAAGGTCCCCGAAAATCTTTCTAGCCAGCTCTACGGCCGCATAGCTGACTGAGACAGCGTTTTCACCGATCTCTGTCTCTTTATGCGCCTTCTTCGCCATTGTAACAGCCTGTTTGAATAATTGGTTAAAGATCGTCCCTGTTGAACCCGCCTCTTGAGCACGCAGGAAAGCCTGCTTCATTTGACCGAGAATCTGTGTTTCACCGAGCACCATCGAATCCAGTCCTGCGGTAACCCTGAGCAGATGCTCGACCGCCCCGTCCGTTTCGTAAATGGAAAGAAACGGTGAAAATTCGTCTTTATCGATTCGGAACCAATCAGCAAGGAATTGCTTAATATAATAACGCCCTGTATGGAGCTGATCCACCACGGCATAGATTTCCGTCCGGTTACACGTTGAAATAATAACATTCTCCAACACACTTTTTTGTGTGTTGAGCTGTGTCATCGCTTCTTCCAGCCGATCCTCCGAAAAAGTAAGCTTCTCTCGAATTTCCACAGGGGCTGTTCTATAATTAAGACCGATAGCTAAAATATGCATTTCATCTACCCCCATTAGCGTTCAAAACTTCTCACATATCCTGTATTATAGCACAAAACCTCGACGATTTTCCGCATCAAATATGAACAGATTTTGAATCTGCTGTGATACGATAAAAAAGTAGTCCATTTATAAAGTATGAGTATTACTTTAGAAATATTATAATTTATAACCCATTTGTAATATAGCAAAATAATATAGACAGTGCAAAGATCTTCGCTTATATTTTCAGCAAGGATGTGATTAATTTTGACGAAACAAAATTCTTTAATCGGGTTTCTATTCATCGGCTTTGGTGTTTATTTTTTACTACGCCACCTCAATATTCCCGAACTGATCCCTTTTTACTCATGGTCATCCCTGCTTGTCATCATCGGTATCGCCCTGCTCTTACATAGTTATGTGGCAAAAGACTATTCCAACCTGTCCACAGGAGCATTAGTGACAGGACTTGGGGTTCACTTCACCCTTCAGGCGCATACCAGCTTCTGGATCGATCACTGGGCGGTGTACCTATGGATCATCGGGATTTCCTTTCTCCTTTATTACTCTAAAACGAAGCGCGGATTGATCCCGGCAATCGTCTGCATCACCATTGGTCTCTTTGCTGTTTTCACACCGGGAACTCCTGCCTGGTCTCTCTGGGTCCAAAGGATTGTTAATGTTCTGGAAAGATTCTGGCCGGTAGTGCTGATTGCATACGGAATGTACGTCATCAGAAAAAAATAAATGAAAGGCGCGGGATCACAGCCCCGCGCCTTTGTTCATAGTATGGAACTTAAAAATGCCTGCGTACGTTCCTCTTTAGGCGATTCAAAAATCTCTGCAGGTGTTCCTGATTCTACGATTTTCCCGTCATGCATATAGACGACCCGATCGGCCACTTCCCGGGCAAATCCCATTTCATGCGTCACAACCACCATGGTCATTCCTTCCTGTGCCAATGCCTTCATAGTCTGCAGCACTTCACCGACAAGCTCCGGATCCAGCGCGGAGGTAGGTTCATCAAAAAGCATGATCTCCGGCTTCATAGCGAGTGCCCGTGCTATAGCCACCCGCTGCTTCTGCCCTCCGGACAAACGGGACGGATAATCCTCCGCTTTCTCAGAAAGGCCGACCTTCTCCAAAAGCTCCAATCCTACCTGCTTGGCTTCTGCTTTCGGCATCCCTTTCACTTGAATCGGTGCTTCTATAACGTTACCGAGTACTGTCTTATGGGGAAACAGATTAAAGTGTTGAAATACCATCCCCACCTGCTGCCTGACTTTGTTCAAATCTTCTTTCTTCGGATCAATCTGCTTTCCTTTAATGAATAATTCCCCATCATTTTTCATCTCCAGGAAGTTTAAACATCGGAGCAGTGTACTCTTTCCTGATCCGCTCGCCCCGATCAGCACGACTACTTCCCTTTCCTTCACATGAAAATCTATATCCTTCAGAACATGATTGTCCCCGAATGATTTATTTAATTTCTCCACTTGAATCATATGTTCCGTCATTCAACATCCTCCTCTATCAATCACTGACCGCCAATTTTTTCTCAATCAAACTGACCAGCATCGTCAGAATGAAGACGAGAATTAAGTACCATACCGCACTTACGAGCAGCCACGTCATATAGTCAAACGTGTTCGCCCCTTCTGTCGTGGCAACGGCGAATATTTCCGAAACCCCGATGAATGCGGCCAATGATGAGTCTTTCAACCCAATGATAAACTGATTTCCAAGCGGAGGCAATGCACGACGGAGGGCTTGCGGCAAAATAATTCGTCTCATCGTTAACACGCCGCTCATTCCAAGGGAACGTCCAGCTTCCGTCTGCCCTTTCCCGATCGATTGGATAGCACCCCGGAATATTTCTGCTATGTATGCACCATTATGGAAAGCGAGACCGAGCGCAACCGACCAGAAACCGCTGATCATCCATATTTCCGTCAACCCATAGTAGAATACAAAGATTTGTACGATAAGCGGAGTACCGCGAACAATATAAATATAGATGTTTGCGATCCACTCAAGTACTTTAACGCCTGAAATTTTCATAAATGCAAACAATAATCCGATAAAGACCGCAATGAAGATGGAGACAGCCGTCAAAGCAAGCGTCATCTGCGCTGCTTCAAAGAACATGCCTCTGCTTTCCAACAATGATTCCCAAAAATTCACGTCATCCACTCCTATTCACGAGGTAAAAAAGAGTACGCTTACGCGCACTCTTTTGCCCCTTCGCTCTTTAACCGGGACCTCACTCAGGGGCTGTTGTAATATCTTCCCCGAAGTATTCCTCACTGATTTCCGTAAGGGTTCCATTTTCTCGAAGCGTCTCCAGTGCTGCATTGATTTCTTCCAACAACGCCTCGTTCTCTTTCGAAACGGCGACGGCTTGCTCACTGCGTTCAATCAACTCTTTCGCTTCAATATCGAGTCCTTCACCCTGGGCCTCTTTTCCCGTAAGGAAATCGGTGATGACCGCATCATGTCTGCCTTTAGCTAAGGATTGAAGAGCAACGACATCACTGTCATACGTTTTGATATTATCGGTTACTTCCTCTGCGAAAGGAGCATAAGTAGATCCTTTGGAAACAGCGACCTCCATCCCCTCCAGGTCTTGAAGCGTCTCTACATCACTATCCGGTCGTGTGAACACTTGAGCTCCGGAGTAATAGTAAGGAGTGGAGAAGCTGACTTCCTGCTGCCGTTCCTCCGTAATGGTGTGACTGGCGACAGCTGCGTCGAAACGTCCGGTTTTCACACCTTCCACAATGCTTGCAAACTTTTGCTTCTGTGGGCTTGGTTCTAAGCCCAGCTCCTCTGCGATTGCATTGGCGACGTCAATATCAAATCCTGATAATTCCCCGCCCTCCGTCATACTGAACGGACGGAATTCACCGGAGGCTGCAAAGGTGAACTTCCCATCCTCAACTAATTCAAATTCGCTGCCTGCTTCAGAATCTCCCCCGGAATCCCCGGATGATTCTCCCTCTTCTTCTCCGCCTCCGCAAGCGGCTAGTACTAAAACAAGCAGGACACTGAATAAAAGCAATCCCCAACGTTTCTGCATTTACCTGACTCCCCTTCCGACTCGAACATAGTATAAATCATTGCGGTAAATTAAAGTATATAGAAAAAACAGACTTTTCCCAAAATTTATAAAACGGGAAAGAATGGCAATTTCTAGTCCCTGCACCTATATAAGGACCAAATACCTAATCACACCTAGGAATACGCTCATATCCTTCCCTATCCTGTTGAATACACAAAAAAGCCCGCTCCATAAGATGGAGCGGGCTACTTCCCTTAACTGTTTAAGTGAGAAAGCATAATCCTCCAAGCGACGTCTTTTCCTTCGCCTGTTTCCGAAGAGAATGGAATAAGAGCGTCCTCTTCTTTCATTCCAAGCACTTCACGGATAAGCTTGAACTGCTTCGTTCTTTGACCTTTTTTAATTTTGTCCAACTTCGTCGCGACCACCATGACCGGCAGGCCGAAATGTTTCAAGTAGTCGTACATCAGTTGATCATCTTCCGTAGGCTTGTGACGGACGTCGATCACGAGCGCGGTCGCTTTCAATTGCTCCCGCTCTGCAAAGTATTCCTCCATCATTTCTCCCCATTTGGCGCGCTCCTTCTTGGATACCTTTGCATATCCGTATCCAGGCACATCGACAAAATGAAATTGATCATTGATGATGTAGAAATTCAACGTCTGCGTTTTCCCAGGCTTGGAGGAAGTCCTCGCAAGGTTCTTCCTTTGGATCATCCGGTTGATGAAAGAAGATTTCCCTACATTGGACCTGCCTGCAAGTGCGATTTCAGGAATGAAATCTTTCGGGTACTGTTTCTTGCTCGCTGCACTGATGACAATATCTGCGGTATTAACCTTCATGTATATCCTCCACTAACGCTTGTTCTAGGACTTGATCTAAATGCTTGACCGGTACAAAAGTCAATCCTTCCCGGATACTTGCCGGGATATCTTCCAAGTCTTTTTTATTTTCATCCGGAATGATGATCTTTGTCAAGCCGGCTCTATGTGCACTCAGTGATTTTTCTTTCAGGCCACCGATCGGCAGCACACGGCCGCGGAGGGTGATTTCTCCGGTCATTCCTACTTCTTTACGGACGGGCCTTCCCGTCAAAGCAGAAACAAGGGCGGTTGCCATCGTGATGCCGGCAGAAGGGCCGTCTTTCGGGGTTGCGCCTTCCGGAACGTGGATGTGAATATCGTTTTTCTCAACGAATTCTGGATCGATCTTCAGCTCCTCAGCACGTGAACGAATATAGCTGAAAGCTGCCTGAGCAGATTCTTTCATGACATCCCCGAGCTTTCCTGTCAAAGTGAGGTTGCCCTTTCCAGGATACAGGGAAACTTCGATCGACAACGTGTCTCCTCCTGCTGTCGTATACGCAAGACCTGTAGCTGCACCGATCTGATCTTCCAACTCTGCCCGTCCATAACGGAATTTCGGGCGCCCAAGCAGTTCTTCCAGCTGCTTCTCGGTCACGACGACCCGTTGCTTTTCACCGGAAACTATGATCTTCGCTGCCTTTCTGCACAAGCTTGCAAGCTCTCTTTCCAATCCTCGCACGCCAGCTTCTCTAGTGTAACGGCGAATTAACTTAAGCAGGGCGTCGTCCCGTACCTGCATCTGTCCTTTCTTCAAACCGTTCTCCTTCACCTGCTTCGGCAGTAAGTGATCCTTTGCAATGTGAAGCTTTTCCACCTCTGTATAGCCTGCAATCGTAATGATTTCCATACGGTCGCGCAGCGGACCAGGGATATTGGAAATGTTGTTGGCTGTTGCGATAAACATAACTTTCGACAGGTCATAATTTTCTTCAATGAAATGATCACTGAAAGTCCCGTTTTGTTCCGGATCCAGTACTTCCAGCATGGCAGATGAAGGGTCCCCACGAAAATCACTGGCCATTTTATCAATTTCATCAAGCAGAAATACTGGATTGACCGTTTCTGCACGTTTCATACCTTGAATGATTCGTCCGGGCATAGCACCGATATACGTTCTCCGGTGGCCTCTGATTTCTGCTTCGTCCCGGACGCCTCCGAGAGAGATGCGGACGAATTTCCGGTTGATGGAGCGTGCTATTGATTTTGCGAGAGACGTTTTCCCTACACCGGGTGGTCCGGCAAGACACAAAATCGGCCCTTTGATCGTCTGTGTCAATTTCTGGACAGCTAAATACTCGAGCACCCGCTCCTTCACTTTCTCCAGCCCATAGTGGTCCTCATCCAGTACCTCTTCGGCATGATTGACATCTAAGTTATCTTCCGTCTCCTCCGACCAGGGTAGAGAAACGAGCCATTCGATATAATTCCGGATGACAGAGCTTTCTGCAGAGCTTTGAGGTATTTTCTCATAACGCCCAAGCTCCTTATAAGCGACCTCTTCCACCCGCTCCGGCATAGCAGCCTTCTCGATTTTCTCTTTGAGCTGGGCAACCTCTCCGGTTTTCCCATCCTTATCGCCAAGCTCACTTTGGATCGCCTTCATCTGCTCACGGAGATAATACTCTTTCTGCGTTTTCTCCATCGACTTCTTCACACGTTGACCGATCTTCTTCTCTATTTGAAGAACTTCCCGTTCATTCCCGATAATTTCAATCAACTTCTTCAGACGTTCCTTAACATTCCGCGTTTCCAGAACGGCTTGTTTATCTTTCAGCTTGATTGGAAGATGAGAAGAAACCATGTCAGCGAGATGACTCGGATCATCGATGTCAGAAACGGTGTTGAACGTCTCCTGGCTCACTTTCTTCGACACTTTGACGTACTTTTCAAATTGATCCATCAGCGTACGCATCAATGCTTCTTCCTCATTGCGATCCGCATGCTCATCATCAATAACGGTGATCTCCGCCTGATAAAACGAATCGTCATCCCGAATTTCTTCTATACCTGCCCGGTAGAGCCCTTCTACAAGAACACGATTCGTACCGTTTGGCAGCTTGACCATCTGCTTCACACGCGCTACCGTTCCGATCGTATAAAGGTCACTTTCTGCCGGTTCATCTATATTCACTTCTTTTTGGGAAACGAGAAATATTTCATTATCATCCATCATCGATTGTTCCAATGCCTGAACAGACTTCTCCCGACCTACGTCAAGATGAAGAACCATGGATGGGTAGACAAGCAACCCTCTCAATGGAAGAAGAGGGATCTGTTTTCTTTGTTTGTCAGTCATTACTTGCACCTCCAGTTAATGCAAATAGGTAGTTTAATCATATATAAATGTATGTGGAAAGTAAATGAAACGGAACCGTTCAAACCAACACGGAAACCCCCTGTCATGGAGTGGCGAGGGGTTTCTTATATGGTATCCATATTATAAGCAGTAACAAAGCTTTCATGCTTGGAAGAAAAGGCCCGCTTGCAAAAGAGGAACCCACAAAAGAGAAGCCGTGCTACAACGTTAAGTAGCACGGCTCTCATCCATTAAAGAATGTCAAAAGAAGGCGGATCAAGCGCTCTCTTTCGGGGATTCTTTATTCTCATCTTCGACAGTTCCATCCGTCAAAACAAGCTTAGGACGACCGTTCTTCGCTGTCACCGTTTCTTTCGTGATGATACATTTCTCAATGTCGTCACGGGAAGGCAGCTCATACATCACGTCCAGCATAATTCCTTCTATGATGGAGCGCAGCCCACGGGCACCCGTTTTACGTTCGATGGCAAGACGAGCAATTTCACGAAGCGCGTCTTCTTCCATCTCCAGCTCTACATGGTCGATTTGGAACAGTTTCTGGTACTGTTTGACCAGCGCATTTTTCGGTTTTGTTAAGATTTCTACAAGCGCCTCTTCATCCAAATGCTCGAGACTTCCAATTACCGGAAGACGACCGATGAATTCCGGAATCAAGCCATAGCTTAACAGATCTTCAGGCAGAACTTTTGTAAGCAGTTCTTTCTTCTCTGATTCATCTGTCGCCTGCTCCGATCCGAATCCGATGACTTTACGTCCAAGGCGACGCTTTATGATCTGATCGATTCCATCGAAAGCTCCACCTACGATGAACAATACGTTCGTCGTATCGATCTGAATAAATTCTTGATGAGGGTGCTTACGTCCTCCTTGAGGCGGTACACTCGCCTGTGTTCCTTCAAGGATTTTCAGCAGTGCCTGCTGGACACCTTCCCCGGAGACATCTCTCGTAATGGAAGGGTTTTCGGATTTACGGGCTACTTTATCGATCTCATCAATATAAATGATGCCCTTCTCCGCTTTTTCCACATCATAGTCTGCAGCCTGAATCAGTTTAAGAAGAATGTTTTCTACATCTTCCCCTACGTAACCAGCTTCTGTCAGTGATGTAGCATCCGCAATCGCGAATGGCACGTTCAGAATGCGGGCAAGCGTCTGTGCCAGCAATGTTTTACCGCTACCTGTCGGCCCGAGCATGAGAATGTTACTCTTCGCAAGCTCTACTTCATCATTCTTAACACCTGCATTGATCCGCTTGTAGTGGTTATAAACGGCAACGGACAGGTTTTTCTTAGCCTGATCCTGACCAATAACATAGTCATTAAGGATCTCACGAATTTCCTGTGGTTTCGGAACTTCTTTGAATTCTACTTCTTCTTCGTTGCCCAGTTCCTCTTCCACGATTTCCGTGCAAAGTTCGATACATTCGTCACATATATATACACCAGGCCCAGCGACTAGTTTACGAACCTGCTCCTGACTCTTACCGCAGAAAGAACATTTCAATTGTCCTTTTTCATCGTTAAATTTAAACATACATTTCACCCCTTCATAAAATGACGCAATCGCGACTGAAGTTCATTAGTACGACGTCTACGTTTCCGCTCTTTTGCTCATCATACCAAATTAACTCCAAACAAAAAAGCAATACCTTTCAGAGGTGTGCGATCCACTCATAGCACCACCCTCATTATGTAGATATGGGACAGATAAGTCAAACGATAGAGTACATTTACTATTGTATGTAAAAACAGAGAGAAGTATCAATCATCTTCTCCACAATGTGATACGCCTATACCTGTTTCCCAGATATATATGAGAAGACAAGGCACTTACGATGCACCTTGTCTTCTCAGTTTATTATTCTGCTTTGCTATTTGCAACTAGAACGTCGATCGCTTTACGGACTTTCAAGTCTTCTTTAATCATATCTGTGCTGCCGCCGAGCATTTGAGTAAGCTGAGCAACATCTGTTTGATACATAGAAGCCATGTTTTCCAATTCAGCGTTCACGTCTTCTTCTGTCGGTTCAACGTTTTCTGCATTAGCAATCGCTTCAAGCGTCAAGTTCGTTTTCACTCGTTTCGCAGCATCCTCTTTCATCTGCTCACGAAGTGCATCTTCGTCCTGACCAGTGAACTGGAAGTACATGTCTTTCGTCATGCCCTGCATTTGAAGACGCTGTTCGAATTCCTGAACCATGCGGTCAAGTTCTGTATCAACCATTGCATCAGGGATTTCAACTTCTGCATTTTCAGATGCTTTGTTCACAAGTGTTTCACGCTTATTGTTTTCTGCTTCTGTTTTCTTCTGCTCTTCCAGACGCTCGCGTGTTTTTGTTTTTAGTTCTTCTAGAGATTCGACATCTTCATCGACATCTTTAGCGAACTCGTCATCAAGCTCAGGAAGTTCCTTCGCTTTGATTTCGTGAATTTTAACTTTGAAAGTAGCCGCTTTACCAGCAAGATCCTCTGCATGGTATTCTTCAGGGAATGTAACTTCCACTTCTGCTTCTTCGCCGGCTTTCTTACCTTCCAACTGCTCTTCGAAGCCTGGGATGAAGGAACCAGAACCGATTTCAAGAGAATAGTTCTCTGCTTGGCCGCCTTCGAAAGCTTCTCCGTCAACGAATCCTTCGAAGTCCATAACGACTGTATCGCCGTTTGCTACTTCGCCTTCTTCTTTAACGACAAGCTCAGCCTGACGCTCCTGCAGTTGAGTCAATTCGTTCTGAACATCCTCATCTGTTACTTCTGTATTCACTTCTTCCACTTCAAGGCCTTTGTAGTCGCCAAGCTTCACTTCAGGCTTCACAGTAACTTCCGCTGTGAAAATAACGTCCTGGCCTTTTTCCAGCTGTTTCACATCTACTTCCGGACGATCGACAGGCTCGATACCCGCTTCATCTACAGCTTCTGCGTATGCTTTTGGAAGAACAATATCAAGAGCATCTTGATAAAGGGACTCCACACCGAAGCGTTGTTCAAACAGCTTACGTGGTACTTTACCTTTACGGAATCCAGGTACCTGTACCTGTTTAACTACTTTTTTGAAGGCTTGGTCAAGTGCTTGATCGAACTCACTTGCCGGTACTTCTACTGTTAGTGTACCTTGGTTGCCTTCTTGCTTTTCCCATTTTACTGACATAAAAAATTCCCTCCAACATCTATTCATTCATTTTCGTCCAGAGGACGATGGTTTAATGATTCTATGACTCTGAATACATACGAATCTCGTTTGCAACCACTACATTATAACATAATCCCCCTGGCTTTCAAGGAGGGACTGTTCGGTTAGCGGGTGTTTTTCATTCCCCTGCAATCATCATATAGTGCTGTTCGCAAATCTCCACTTCTTCCTTGTACTTGGCAACGTCCTCCGAAGAGTATTGCGGTTCGTAAGGAAGCTGTAGGTACTCGTGTCCAAGCTGCTTCAGCGCCTCCACCAACAGAACCACTTCCTCCTCATCCGGGAAAAACGGATAACGGACATAGCAGTAATGAAAAAGCAGTTTATTAATCATCTCATACATGGATGGATTATTCTGCTCTACCTGACCAAGACGCATCTGGATCTGTTTAATGATGTAATCCGAGTGCAGTTGTGTCAATTCAGCCGGAACTATTTTCATTTCCTGACCGAACTTCACCACTGTCATTTCCTTGTCCACTTCTTCATCACGGAACCATTCAATAACCGCTGACTTTATGACAGGATGGACAGACTCATTCTGCAATACCGGCTCAACGTCTTCTATATAAGGAGCAGACGGCTGGTTCTTCATTTGCTCCATGACTTGCCATTGCTTATGTATATCCTCATTTTCCATTGCGGATCGAAAATCTTCCATAAGACTGCTGCCTATTTCCTTCTGTTGATCTTCCAACAGTTTACCACTCACTTCATACATCTGCCAGAGCTGTGTGCGGCTTTGATGCGGAATGTCTTCTGCTTCAAATACTTCATCCAGTAGATCCACGATCTCCTGATACCTGCTGCTCTGGAACAGGACTGTTATATAAATATGTAGATAGTGGTAGTACTGGTCATGTTCTTCTTTCATTAACTGATGACATAACGATTCGGCATCATCGAACTTTCCGAGCTCGATCCAGCTCATTAACAACCCTGTATTAATGTCATGAGAAGCTACGCCATATTCCGCAAGCGGTTCAAAGGCTTCCGCCGCTTCCTCGTAACGCTTGTCTTTCAGAGCTTCCATACCAACTCGTTCCAACGCTGTTTTCCATTTGGGAAACATTACTAGATTCCCGTTCTTATTGTCCATAAGGCACCCTTCCCTGGAATTCATACTTCCCCTCAGTCTTTCCTTAATCCGTATGTTTCAAACCTGTTTTTCATACCATCCATGAACCTGTTTAGTAATACTATCGGATAAAGAAGAGAAACTCAAAGAAACCGATCGAAAAATGTGACTGACTTTCCTTTATCATACGGCTTATGAGAAGACATGACAAAAGCAGACACCCCTCTCCATGCGTCCGCAATTTTATTTCAAGATAATATCTCAATATGTATAAACCTTTTCGAAAATAAGACTAAAGACTCATGATGATTCCGTTTTTTTGTTAGAATAAGTAAATGTGAATAAAAAAACACCGAATTAAATCATTTAAGGAGCTGTATGGTTTTGTCACTGCTAGATGATCAAACATTATTAGAGACGTATTTGGAGTCCGTGAAACTTCAATTAGATGATGAATTCCTGCACCTCGTCACACAGGAAATTGACAAGCGTTCTATCGAATTGCCCGTACAAGCAAATTAACATACACGAATACACACCAAACGTCATTCCTCCCCGGCAGGAAATGGCGTTTTTTAGATGAAAAATCAGGCAGGTATTATTACCTGCCTGATTCTTTTACTGATAAGAGTTGGAACCGTTCTGCATTTGTCCGGACATTTTGCTGAGCGTCGGTATGACCTTCTGCAGCTGTCCCGCCTGACCTGTCATCATGCTGTACGTAGCTGCTCCGATACCGATTGATGCAATAACCGGAAGCCACTGGACATTTTTCTTCTCCATTACGATCACTCCTCTAATCATTCGGCCTGAGGCCACTCTTAATATCCCTCGTCCTTCAGGATAAACACGAGTAAAAATCCGAGTAATCTGCCGTTATTTCCCTTTGAACAACTTCCATATCAGTAAGAACGGCCAGAATATAAGCCATGCCAGCATGTAGAACATATATACGGTCTGCTCTTCTTTACCGGCATGAACAGGCTCCCGTTGAAAGAAGCAGAAAAACGTACCAATAAGAACATAGGCTAATGCCATCACCGCAAATCACTCCTCTCATGCATAAGGTATGAGGAACAGACAGCGAGTGACTCCACTCCAAAAGCAAGGTAAGAATTTTTTGCGCATGGCATATGGGTTCCGTGTTACACTGATCATAGAAGGAGGGATTGCTATGATCGTTCTATTTGACGGGGAATGTAACTTCTGTGACCAAAGCGTCCAATTCATTATTAAACGGGATACTAAAGCTCACTTTCGATTCGCATCCCAGCAGAGTGATACCGGCCGTCGATTGATGGCTGAGCATAACGTAAGCGAGGATTTGGACAGTCTGATCTTGATCGACGGCAGTAAAGCATTCGATCAATCGGGAGCGGCGCTGCGTATCGCTGGTAAATTGAATGGCGGGTGGAAGTTAGCCTATGGCCTGCTTCTCATTCCGAAGCCGCTGCGGGATCTCGTTTACAAGTATATCGCCAAAAATCGTTACCGCTGGTTCGGAAAGAAAGAAGCATGCACCATCCCTTCTCCGGAAATTCGACAGCGTTTTCTATGACATCCAATCGTCCAGAGCCATCCACTATTCCCACCAGGTACGTTGCTATATAAAAATAATTACAGGACGTACGGGATAACCATTTTCATAGGGCTATTGTCCGCCAATCATAGCCGCAAAAATAAAAAACGAACGATGCTTCCTTAAAAAGGAAAGCATCGTTCGTTTTTTATGTATTACGCTTCACTGATCATCATCAACAAGTAACTTCCCGCCCACAGAAGATAAGCAAGTTGGACGGTCACATACATGATTCGCTCGTAAAACGTAAACCCTCTTTTCTTCTTGATCCGACGGAGATGTAAATAGAAAGCAAAGCCGCAGAGGAGAAATAATAATACCCCCAGCTGATTGATACTCTCGAGCATTTCAACACACCCTTTCTTATCTCGGCAGCTCCTCAAATCATTGTATAGACAGGGATGTTGCGCGGTTTCCCATAAAATCCACCCGCACCTTTATGCTAATGTCCATATAAGGGAAATGAAAAAAATTTGCCGGTGATGCTCATGTAGATCATTCCCCACCATTTCCTGCCATAACGTAAGTAATACCTGTAACCAAAGGAAAAGACGGCGGCCATAGAGAGCATGCCGTAAACGGCCGGATGGAAACGGAAGGGTTCACTCGTCCTCTCAACTATCTAGGCAGACATATACCCGACAAGAGCCAGGACACCTAACCAATCCATCATTTTGTTCAACAAATTACCTCATCTTTCTTTCGCATGGTGTTCAAAAAAGAACAGGAAAGTCTGTCCTGCCGCAATGGCGTTCGCCCCTCGCGATTCAGCCAAATATTACCTACTCATTAAAAGAATAACATGAAAACTTTTGGGTTTAAATGGATGAAAGAAGGCAAGCTGCTGGTCGTTCAGAGATTATTGAACGATGACGAGCAGGAACGCTCGGGTCTCAATCCTTGAGTATTTCATATCCATAGACTAAACACTTAGATACAAGGGGGTGCTGTTAAGTCAAACATGTGAGCAATAATTTTCCAGAAAGGCATTTAAAATGGTAAAGGAGAGCTCCGCCCCTTTACCTCTCTTATTAGGAAACGTTATTGTTTCTTTTTTGATGATTATATTTCGTCCCAAATACTGACAACATTAAAAAACGCTGGATCCCTTGTCCAACAAAGGTTTCAGCGTTTTTTCGTTAGCGTCCCAGGAGAGATTCGAACTCCCGACCCACAGCTTAGAAGGCTGTTGAAGTAGGTATGATTCTATACAATGAGCTACCGTTAAACCCTGTTAAATCAACGTTTTCACGGATTAAGATTGGTGGAGAGTAATATGATTGGGGCAATAATAAAGAAATTCTGCCCCAATTTCAGCCCCAATTATGTTTAATCGAGTTTCTACCATTATATATTAGCATCAAATCGTTGTTCTCACATTTTAAAATCACCTACGAAAAAAATCCGGAAAAACTTTGGATAATATGACACCGATACCTTCTTCTTTAACGATTATAAAGTAAGGAGGCTAAAATCAAATGAATACTACAATGAAGAAATTAGACAAATGGCAAGAGGTTTTAGTAAGACAGAATTTTAAAGAAGAGATGGAGCAGGTCTTGAAAGAGATGTATATGTATTTGGGAGATCTAGATTACGAAGTTAACCGATTAAAAGTGAAATTACTGACTTATGAGGGTTACTTAGAAGATTTGGGAAGAGGTGATCTAATTATAGATGAGTTATACATGGAGATCGATGAGTATTCATAAGACATTGCGCCATTCAAACAACTTAATAATAAGTAAACACATCCGATATAAGTATAACTACATTAACCTATAGAGGATGTATATTATGGAGAGCATTAGAGGAAGAAATAAAATTAAGATGAATGCGACAGATTTATTAGGCGTTGTAGTTGCTGCGCTATTTATACCAAAGATAAGTATTAATAAATTATCTGTTCTAGAAGGATTGGCTTTTGGAGTTGTGACTTTGTGGTTGATCTTAATACTACTAAAATTGTTCATAGTTCTGAGAAGGAATCATCAAAGTAGAAAAGAGCTAAATGATGACCTTTAAGACCATATAAGCAACACAATATATAGGAGGACCTTTTAGTGGGTCCTCCCATTTTTAATATGTAGCCATATTATTATAAATGTACCCAGTTGAGGGATCGACAGCGTACCAATTCCACGTAGCAGTATGGCCTTCTTTGGTTTCGGGAACATCAATTACTACTTCATAAACTCGATATACCCAATCTCCGTTTTCATTATCGTGATCATATTCAACAAATACATTAGGATTTTCTATTGGAACCTGCGCATAAGCTATAACGTACTCTCTCCCCATTTCTTTTGTTATTTCCACATTATCATTAGCTCTTCCTTCATCGTTACTTTGGGTAGATTTTTCCTCTGACTCTTCTTCCTTTTTAGCTGCAGCTTGTTCTGCTTTTTTCTTTTCTTTAGCTTCTTTTTGGGCTTGAGCTTCTTCTGCTAATCTCTTTTCTTCAGCCTCTTTTTTAGCCTGAGCTTCTTCTGCAATTCTCTTTTCCTCAGCTACTTTCTCAGCCTTGGCTTTTTGAGCTTCATCGTATGTTTTCTTATCTTTGTTCAGTATTTTTAGGGCTTCAGCAATATCCTCAGTTAAGGCTTCCTTCTCTGGGTGAGTTAATGGTTTTTCACTGAACTTTGTTAAAAGTGTTATCCCCTTATCATATTCATTGCTTTCTCCATATGAAGTTGCTTCCTCTAATGCATTAGCAATGCTAATCTTTTCTTCTTTCCACTCTTTGATTTGTTTCTTTTCTTGGGTAGCGTAACGTTTCATTATTGATATTTCTTTATAATTACCATCATTTTCAGCTTCAGCTATATCATCAAGCAATACTTCTGCTGAATCTAAATCACCTTCTTCAACTGTCTGTTCAGCAAATATTAGAGACTCTAAAACGTTATGTATTTCTTGTGCTTCATCTGTATCTTTTTTCTCGATTACCTCAACTAACCTTTTATTGGCTTTGTTAAACTCATGATCTTGTAATAATTTGTTTACTTCCCCCATTCCCTCAGAATAGGCTTTATTATTACAACCGCTCAGTAAGACTAAGATAAATATTAATGCAAATACACTCTTTTTCAAATCTTCCCCTCCATATACAAAGTTAATAAAAAGACAAAAACAAGGTCTCTTTTCCTAAATTGCGCAATATAATTTTACCATTTCACCCTTTTTATAGGTACTATATTCTCAATAATTTTCATAAAGAAAATAACCTATATTCAAAAACTAGAAAAAATTAATTCGATATTTAGAACACCGAATAAAATTGTAAAAAGCCCCGTGGACTAAACGAGGCTTTTTACTGGAGTGTAAACTTGTTTGTTCCCTGACTACATATTATGATCAGAGACTTAAAAGGTGTTAGTATAGCCCTCCTTTTTATTACACCAAACCAAACTTTTTATACACGTTTACAGCTGTTTCCTCTGATGTTGCACCACTAAGATCGACTACCGTTCCTTTCCCGATTTTCACACCGGACTTCCCACCGCCTACGATATATACATGCTCTTCCGCATTCACTTCTTTTCTCTCGGCATTGCTCCGGAACTTGATGACCCCGTTATTTCTAATGGCCGCCTTTGCTACGGCCACCGCGTCTACGGCACTGTTTACAACAAATACGTTCTTTTCCATGTAATCTTCCTCCTCAGGTTTGTTTTCTTCCTTTGCTACTGCTTCTGCCAATACTTCTTGGGTACCTGGACCATAATAACCGTCCACCGTCAGGTTGAAGGCTTGTTGAAAACTCCGAACGGCTTTTTCCGTTGAGGGACCAAAGGAACCGTCAATACTCAGAGAGTACCCAATCTGATTCAATAAACGCTGCAGATTCTTCACGGAATCCCCCTCATCCCCTGCCATCAGATACCCTTTACTCATCGGATCAGTATCCACTTTAATCCCCTGGTACGTGATGCCATAATATTCGCAGATGCCCTGGGCATGTTCGATAGCGACTTCCCGTTGAAAGCTTTTCTCCAACATCAATAAAGCTTCCCTTTGATCATCCATAAAACCGTTCTCCGTAAGGATGGCTGGACCGTGAAACTCGCGAAGTACATGGAAGTTGTTCCGCTTGATGCCCCGGTACACTTGCTGGGTTCCACGGCGCAAATACTTCCCAACGCATTCCGCCAGACGTTTCGTCGTGTCCGTGATCCACCCGTCGTAAATATGGACAGAAATTCCGCTGGCGCTTGAGTAGTTGAAGCTGGTGCCCATCGCGTTATAGTGGATGGACACATAGATATTTCCGCCATAGTCATTGGCCGCTTTCGTGCGATAACTGAGGGGAGTGTCGGTGTCCGTCGGGGCGACCAACAACACCTGAAAGCCATTCGCAAGCAACAAGTCTGCAAGGATAGCCACCACGGCACGATTGAATTCATTCTCTTTAATTTGCCTTCCCAATTCCGGTACATAAGGGGTTCGCTTTCCTGGTGTCTCCATGCCATGCCCATCATCCAAAGCAACTAACTTCCCGTTCCATCTCACACTTGGTTTCAGCAGTTTTGCCATGATTAGTCCTCCTTAATTTTTGTGGTGTGCCCGGACCGTCGTTGCACCAGTTCAAACAAGCCGGTCGCAGCTAGACCTGAACCTGCTCCGGACCAAAGACGAAGCGACAATCCCATATCTGTGAAAGGATAGGCAGTTGCCCCTAAAATGATCCCTACGGCCACAGCAATCAGAGGCACATAGTTTTTAGGTAGCGCGGCCAGCCGTTTGATCACCTCCAATATTCCAGTGACAAACGGACTGATTACTGTGGCAAACATCAATACTTGCGTCATCATTTCGTTCTCCATTTAAAACCCTCCTAAAGTGATAACCGCCTCCGGCGATTTGAATAGTAAACCCAGAATACCTGCGATGATGGCTCCAAGAATCAATCGCAGGATCCAGGTCGTGTTGTTTTCGATTTTGTCTAGCTTACCTTCCACATGCGCGACCCTTTGCTTGGTCTGGGTTTGTTCATTTTGAAGTTGGTCTACTTTCTCGTCCAACTTGCTGAACTCGTCCCTTGTTACATACTTTTCATCCATGATCTCCCCCCTAAAATTGGTCATAAAAAAGACGCCTACTCGGCGTTCGAATTTTTCTGCTCTAATTCATTTATCCTTCTTACTAGTGCGTTCTTTTCTGCCTGTAGGATTGCTTTTTCGTGCTCCAACATAGCAATTCGACCACTTAAATATCCCGCAACCTCTTGGGAATTAAACTGTACTTCCTCCACTTATAACCATCTCCTCTAATTGATTTATTTTCACCACTAGCTCTTGAATAGCTTTGGTTTGAAATGCAGATAAAGCGTATAAATCTATCCCGTCCCCTCTCTGGAGGAGCATTGGAACCTCGTCAAACATGTGCCCTAAGCGATAACGGTCCTGAACCTCTCCATCATAACGCTGCGCTTCGTCCTTAAATGTGTAGGTGTAGACACCGAATTCTTTAATTTGTTCTATTGCCGATTTTACGTAGGGATTTATATTTGCTTTGTAATCCCGCTTGGAGGCCGTAACGAAATCACTCGCAGTAACTTGGCGATAGCCATTATCATCCCCGTTCCGCACTTGCACTTGGGATCCACTGCTAAGGAACTTCAAACCTACCTCACCCATATCAAGGAAAAGGTGATCGTTATCGGAAGTTTGTTTGACCAAACGTCCGGACAAGCTTCCATCCAAGTACCATTGATACTGATTTATTAACTGCCGGGTATAGTTCGCCGAGTCACGGTTCATCCGTAACGCACCACCGGAAGGGTCAATAAAGGGGCCCGATGTAAAGTGTAACTTCTCCCTTAAACGTGCGCCTCCTGCTTCTATTAAAGACTTAGAAAGGGAGCCGTCTCCACTAAACCGAAATTCTGATCCATATGAACTGCCATTGTAGGAGGGGTTTGCATCAGTGAAGCGAACTAGAGCATCAGAATATCCGATTTCATCCTCTTCTACCCACATTGGAGTACCGTATCCAATTTCGAACCGATTAGCGTAAACCTTTGTGGTAGCACCTATATCAATAGTTCCATCCCTTCCTCCACCGGCGGAAATATTATACCCTACGAGCCTGGGTTGCCCTAGAGGGTCAGGATCCTGTTCCGGTTCAAAGATAATCCGCTTTTGATCCGTAACATTGCCTTTCGTTCCAATATAAATATTACTTCCAACCGCAAGGTTCGTGCCGACATTGATAAAAGTATTCGATGTTAAGTTCCCAGCGGTGACGTCTCCTAGATCGGCCTTAATAGCAGAAAGGCTTGAGATTTCTCCGCGCAACGCTTGAAGCACGTTTCCTTGAAGGACACCACTGTATCGGACGTTTCCGCTATTATCTACAACAAATTGGTCATTTATATTAAGTCCGTTAAGACTCTTAATATAATCAGCTACCAACCATTTCACACCGAAAGAAGTATTGGTATCTACGATATTGGGCCCTCGATCTCCTTGAGGGCCTCTAGGACCAGTAGAACCTGTATTTCCTTTTGGCCCCTGCGGACCGGTCGGACCCAAAGTTCGCTGCCATTGATAATCAGATGGGTTGGTGCTTTCTGTAGCAGTATTTTTATTGTAAGCAAACCCTACGTACTCTTTTCCGCTTGGACTGTCGGACATTCCAGACCCACTTGATGTATCTGCATACTTAATCCAAGTGTATTTAGGTTGGCCATCATTTCCTTGAGGCCCTCTGCTACCAGTATCCCCTTTTGGACCAGTTGGTCCCCTACTCCCAGTGTCGCCTTTTGGACCTTCAGGACCGGTTAATCCACGTAACCCCTCAGGACCTTGTGGGCCTTGGGGTCCGGTTGGCCCTCTACTTCCCGTTTCTCCCTTAGGTCCCTGTGAACCAGTATCTCCTTTAGGTCCTTCTGGGCCGGATTCCCCAGTATTCCCTTTGTCTCCTTTATCCCCTTTAGGCCCTTCATACTTACTCCAGGTATAATCGGAAGGATTGGTGCCTTCTGTCTGAATGGTCTGGTTAGGAGATATTCCAATGTAGCTTTTACCATCAGGAAAGTTACTCATACCATTACCATCAGAGTCATCCGCATATCGAATCCAGGTATAGGTAGGGTCTCCATCTTTACCTGCAGGACCTTCTACACCTTGAGGTCCTTGGGATCCCTTGTCCCCTTTTTGCCCCTGCAGTCCAAGTATCCTCACCCACTTATAATCAGAAGGGTCATTTCCTTCTATAGAGGTAGTCTTGTTGTGAGCTATACCTATATAGCTTTGCCATCCGGATATTGACTTGCGCCATTTCCATCGGCGTCATCGGCATATTTCACCCAAGTGTACGTAGGCTGCCCGTCTGCTCCTGCAGGTCCTGGAATACCTTGCGGGCCTTGGTCTCCCTTTTCTCCTTCAGGTCCTTGAGGTCCTTGAGCGCCGGTATCCCCTTTAGGTCCTTCATATTTACTCCAAACATAGTCAGCTGGATTAGTACTCTCGATCTGTTGGGACCGGTTGGCAGCAATCCCGATATAACTCTTTCCGTCCGGAAAGTTACTCATCCCTCGGCCATCGCTGTCATCGGCGTATCGAATCCAGGTATAGGTCGGTTGGCCATCGGCACCTGTAGGTCCAGGTATCCCCTGCGGACCTTTTTCTCCTTCAGGCCCTTTAGGACCCACAGGACCTTGCTCGCCAAGAATCTTCGACCATTGGTAATAATCCGGATTTACCGACTCCGTTGACGAAGATCGGTTATAAGCGAAGCCCACATAGGCTTTCCCGGACGGATACTGACTGATACCAGATCCATTTTCATCATCAGCGTACATCACCCATGTATAGGTTGTTTTCCCATCTTCACCAGGAGGACCAGGCACTCCTTGAGGACCGCTCGGCCCCGGTTTCCATTCACCCTCGATATGATCATAGGAATACCAAACATCTTCTTCCCCGGAGGTATTAATCCAAGTCACGTTGGTATCCACTGGTGGTGTATCAGATCGTACCTTCTTCGGTTCCGCGTATCGTCGTAGCTTTGCTTCGGATACTTTCTTAGATACTTCTTTCTGCAGCTTCCTCCAAATAGAAAACACTTCTTCTTCTGAGTACTCAATGTAATCTCCAAGTTCAACATCTATAGGCCCGTTCTTTTTGACAGATTCTTTCATAACTAGAATCCTTGCTTCTAAATAAAGAGGAGGGCTGAACTTTTCGTCCTTAATCGTGATTGTATCCCCAAAGTGCAAATCCACTTCCTCTACGTTAGATTTCTTAGCAAGGACTGCAATCTGAGCAGAATATTTCACCACACCCCTTAACCGTTTGTCTAACTCATTTTTTGTAAGCTCGGTTAACCGGTTTTGTGTCATATCTTGATCAGTAGACTCTGGATAATAGACGTCTAGTAAATGGCTGCCGTTATCTCCCCACCGTTGCAGAGCATCTTCATCACTCACAAATACGGTTTTACGGTTGCCTTCTTCATCGGCTGGTGAAACACCAATCAAAGCAGTTACAATCCCCCGCTTATTTTCATGCCTTTCAATGCCTTTGAGATTGTCTCCTAACACAGCTTCATATCCTCTTGAGGCACCGATGTGTTCCACCAAATCGACAAAACGCCCAGAGACTTGATTTCCATCCGTTTCTACTCGGAATTGTAATTCCAATCCGAATACACTCGCTACTTCCCTCAGATAAGTAAGAGGGTTCACATGTTCTTCGAAAGTAATTGTTCGAACGCCATTAAAATCAATGCGCCCTACTTGCCATTTCGTTCCTCCGACTGCTGCAGTTACGTGTTGTTCCACTGTCATGGCGCCCGTACTTTGCGGATCAATGACTTTTTGCTTCTTTAACTCTACATAGCTCGCGGAGGTGTAAACAATTAATTTATGAGACCCATCTGTAGCTAAATACGGTTTATTTTCCTCTAATATAAACTCGGAATAACCAGAGCTATTCTTATTTTTAATCAGCAAAAGGTTTCGGTCTCGCAGGTATCCAGAGTACGAACGATCAGCGAAGGTTTCGAAATCAAGTGTATCTTGCTGATTATCTAGCTTACGAATACGTTCATCGTCCCAATACTCATCTTCACTTAGATAATCAAGCATTAGACCGTTCTGTCTGTCGAAAATATGAAGAATTGTTTCAGTTGTTTTCACTGACGCACCTCCTTTCATTTATTGATAAGCTGGTGACCACCTAATCTTCCCCTCTAAATCTCCTGTAGGTAGCAGGCTAATGAATGATTCACCTGGAGGTAACAAAAAAGGGTGAGCTCCCAAGTGTTTTAAATCCTTGCGAAGCTCCCCGTTCAGGAAAATCTCTTTAGTTTTATGATTGAACTCCAACCGATCCCCAGGTCCTGCAATATAGGGAATACCCGAAGGCTGCTGATTAATTTCTTCTACCCTAATAGAATCAAGACCCTGGTTCGGTGTCTGGTAGGTAGCATTCTGTGCAGTATGAACAACAACCTGCGCAAGGTCTGCAGTGAATGTCCCTTGATGATCAGTCCATATCGGAGACGGCCGACGCGCTTTGTGAATACCATCCACAATTTGTGCAATATAGGCTTTCCACTGCTGTCCCTCTCGTTCAATTCTTAAGGCACCTTCAAAGTTATTCCATTCCCAGCCTTTGTCACCAGACTCTGCTATTAAGAAGTGATTCGTAACCCCACCGCCTACTCTAGCCTCACCAAAGGATTGGACTTTCCCGCCGAGAATGTCTTTCATAGCCAATTTAAAGAGTTGATTTCCATGGACGTCCAATCCATATACCTCAACCCGACCGATGTCTTCCGGCTCTGTGTTCCGGAAAGTGACCTTAGCTTCTACACGAAAATCAGATATAGGGCTGCTTAAACCTTGTTTAATGGCCGGTCCGTGCCAAGAGGAGCCTACACCATAGTCCACCGTTTGAAAGCGATAGCCATTGGTTTTCATTTCACCCGCGACGGTACCATTGATTTCTCCAGGATTAGCACTTGCCCAACCTGTCAGGTTAGAAGCATCATCAAAAAGAACCGTTTCGTATTTCTCAAACGGTTTGTTATCCACGTCATACGGCTTTCCAACCATCATATATTCTTCATCATTTTTTGCTACCATGGCATAAGTAATTTTATTGAGCACTTCTAATTCAAAAATGGGCTTGGTATTAGCGGAACCTTCCACAAATACTGCAGTAGCATTTTCACCGGATAGATAGGCAAAGTCTTCTTCACCATATTTAATAGGGTCAGAGCAAAGGAAAGTGAGAGTCCCAATAAGTGTATTGCTGTCCTCTTCTGGCACTTCGTGATCACTTAGGGTCGCATAAAAATAGACTTGCTCATCCGTGAACACTAACTTTTTCTTAGTACCTTCCAAGAGGTGATTCAATCGATTATACCGATTACGGAAGCCTTCATTGGTTGCATCCTCTATCTTATATCGGACGATAATCGATCGCTCACTCATTGTACTGCCCTCATCTTCAAGAAGACCATCCATACCACCAACCTCTTGAGTTGGAATACGTTTGGTAATATCGGCTCTTCCTTTAGTCGTTAACGTCCGGAAACTACCTGCTTCATCCGTAAGCACTTGATCAAGGTTCTCTCCATTAAATATCGTTTCTATGGAAGTGGATGCACCCTTCGCACCTCTTTCCATAAGGTCAACAAACTGATACACCCGTGTGCCTCCTCAAGAAAAGTGTCGTTGTAATTCTTTTCGTAACTCTTGTTCATTTGTAATATCATCTACAAAAGCCCGGAAGCCATTTCTTCCTATTTGCACATAGATATTGGCCGGTTGTTTATCCCGGAACTCCACATTTGTATTCACCGCATTTTCTACTTGTCCCACACTTCTTCGTTTTAGATTTCTCAAGCTAGATGAGATATTCGATGCTTTTAATTGTAGAGAAGTACTTACTCCTACATTCTTTTTCTTTGGAGTAATCGCATCTGCCATTTCCTTCGCTTTCTTAGCTATCCGAGGAATCATTTTCCCAACACCGTTCTCCATCCCTTGGCCCGTCCATACACCAATTTGTGTTGTCACCTTAGATGGTGAGTGAATGCCTAACTTCTTCTTCAACCATCCAGGAATAAGATCGGCTGCCTTTTTAACCATATCTTTAATCCCGCCGAACATAGACTCAATACCATTAATTAGCCCTTGAATGATGTCCTTACCAATCTCCACAAGGCTAATACCTTCGAACGTGTTTACGATACTATCCATAATGTCCGTCGCTGTGCTTTTAATCGTATCCCAGGCGCTTTCCCAGTCCCCTTTAATCAAGGACATAACCGTGTCTAAAATGCCCATGACTAAGTTGATTCCGACTTCAACTGCTGTGGAGATTACTGACCACGCCACTTGAACAATACCTGAAATAGCCGGCCACACCGCTTGGAATATGCCTTTAATAATTTGCAGGGCGCTGCTTATCACTGTTTGCAATACACCGGCTAAGGTCGTCACTATGCTTACGATTGTATTCCATGCAAAACTAGCCACACGCATGATGGCATCACCATGGGCGCTCCACAACGACTGGATACGAGAAACGATTTGTTGTATGAACCCCCATATCGTAGTAAGTACCGTGACGATAGCATTGTAAACGGTATTCCATGCCGTTCTTGCCACTGCATAAAAGGTCTGTTGATTTGCGGTCCACCAAGCAACCAGTTCGCCAATAATGGTTCTTACAAAATTGGCGATAAAGTTGATGACTGTAGTAAAGACTTGCTGGATCAAAGCCCATGCCGTCTGTACTCCTTGGCGAAAGGCTTCATTCTCTTTCCAAAGTCGAACAAATACAGGGATTAACAAAGTAAGTACACCAATGATAACTCCAACCGGACCGGTCAAAGCCATAAGCGCTGTTCGAAGAAGAGGAAGAAATGTTCCTGCCAACGGTGCCACTCTTGCGCCAATTTGCGCTATCAAAGTCTGGAAAGAGGCTATAGGTGCTTTTAGAAAAGTAAAGGCTTTTCCTAGAACCTTGGTCAGCACGCCTCCTAGACCAGCGAAAGCAGCTCTTGCAGCTGCAATGTTAGGGACCAGCGCGACTAGGGCTCCGACTACTAGGGTCATAGAAGCAATGATTTTCCCTATGATCGGATGCGTTTCCATCATGGCATTGGACCACTGGAGGAATGAGTTAATTGCGCCCAATACTGCTGATCCTAATGGAGCTAACGCTATCCCCATATTAATAATGAAATTGACTAAGTTGCCAATAAGAGAAATAACCTTCGGACCATTATCTTGAACGTATTGAATAAACTTCTGGAAACCATCAGACTTCGATACAGTTGCAGACCATTCTCTAAACCTTGCTGTCATTTTGGATAAAGATCCAAAAATGAGTGAGCTATTTTCGCTAAAGGCAACAAATAAATTAATAATTCCTTTAAAGACGTCTCCAAATATCTTTCTGATTACCGGCAAGTTCTCTTTGACGTAACCGATAAAGCTCTCCAGTTCTTTGGATCCGGAGATTCTTTCTGTGAATTTAGCGAATGAGCTTCCCATCTCTGCAAAGCCTTGAGCCATGAAGTCCGTTAAAGGCGCAAATGCCACAGTTAAGTTCATCATGCCTTCGATAAAGCCGGTAATACCATTGACTAACTTCTCGAATATTGGCGCTGCCTTCTTATTCAAATAGTCAAAGAAGCTTTGGGCGGAAGATGATTTTAAAAACTTTTGGAACCTTTCCGATAGCGAAGCAACAGTATCGGCCATAGATGTGAACATTGGATTTAATGATTCGACAACCGTCTCTAAACCGGCCATTGCATTTCCAAACGCCACCGCTACTTGAGGCGCAATAGCCTCTTGCACTTTCTCCCAGGCAGTCTTAAGAGATTTCAACTGTTTAGCAGCTTTAACATTTTCCTTCGTTGCTTCCGCCGTACCATCAATAATCGATTGGATGGTAGGTGCGGCAGCTGCCCCGTACGCTATTGCTGCACTTCCTGCAATTCCAAAAGCTGCGGCTAAAGCGACGGTGCCCGATCCAACAACTCCAATGGCGTTTCCAACTGCCATGATTGCCGGGACCATGGATGCAATAATAGGAACGAGACTTGATGAAATCATCAATCCTAATCCTCGGAAGGTATTTCCCGCTATTGTCCCAAAGGCTTGGATCGAGTTAGCTATTCGACTCATCGTCTTTTGGAAATTCTCAATCCTGGCCTCAATTGGAATGACGATCTTCTTGTTTAATGCAGTTTTAACCGCTAGTAAGAGTCCCATTTTACGCTTGGCTTCTGAATCATCCACACCGACATTAACCTCTGCTTTGCTTCTCTTACGCGCAAATAAGTTAAGCATACGTCGCGCCTTCTTGAGATTACGTTTAAGAGGACTGGTGTCTGCGTTAAGTTCTGCATCCTTCATCGATTCAGACTCTTTTTTAAACTTCTCTGTGACGCGTTTAGCTGCCTGAATAGCTCGTCGATATTTCGAGACGCTCGCTTTCAATTCCGCATCTACCGAGTAGTTAGCCATCAAATCACCCCTTTCTGCTATTGTGCTTTAATGCTATCTGAGCAGGAGATAATCGACTTTGTTCCGCTTCCTTATGATCTTTCTTTTGAGGATAAAGACCTTTGTCTATATGGGTTAAGGCTCTTTCATAATCAAAGAAATCTTTAAATTCCTTGAACACGTACTCCTCTTTCGGATTCTTTTCTGTTCCGGTATTCTTAGTGGCCGCAGCGTTTCTGATAAGGAAAGCTGTCTTATGCATGTGGTACTCTTGATCAATCTCCTTATACTCCTGTGCGTAGCGTTTGTAATGGAACTCGGACAAGGTCATCATTTCCACGTCTTTCAGTCGTTCCATCCCTAACTTAGCCATCGCGTGAATGACTATATCGTCATAGGTTAGACCGTCTCCAGATGGTTCGGAGTCTCTTCCTCTCTCAGACCTTCTGGAACAAGATTTCGGGTCATAGGTCGCTTTCCCAGCTCCTCGATGACTTCTGCACCGAATGCCTCAAAGCCCTGTTCCTCCGCAATGTCATCCAGCACCTCTTCAAGTTCTTCAAACGTTTTCGGAGGTTTCCGATCGTGGGATGCTGCAGCTTTCACTACCTTGGAAATGCCAACGATGTTCCCGGACTTCAGCTTAGGAATCATCATTTCTAACCCTTCTCCCAGGCTGGCCCCTTCAACCTCGAACCCAAGTTCCCGATCAATCTCTGTAAGAGTTCGCAATCCGAATTTCAAATCAATTTCTCGTCCTTCAAATGTAATGTGCATATAAAAACCACCTTCTCTAAATTTGGGTATAAAAAAGGAGAGGAATAACCTCTCCTTCGTTTACGCTATAGGTTCTGTGGAATCACTATCGGCTGCCAAACCGTCATCCGCTGGATCATCTTCTAAAAGATCATGGAAGACATAAGATAACGTTTGCAGGTCTTCATCCGGCAAGGTAACTTTCCCTTTCTGCCGAATGCCCTCCGTAACAAATGTGCCTTCTACTTCTGCATCGTCTTCCGAAGGGCTGGACGGCTCCCACTCCGTAATGTAACCCTGTCGATATTCCGCTTCAAACTTCGTAATCTCGGATCCTGTTTCCCCTTCTACCGTTTTCTTTGAGAGATCCACTTCCCACATCTCAACTGGGAAATCTTCGACTATGGAATCCTCCAGCATAGTGAAAGTAGGATCTTCCGTAGATTGAATTGCTGTAATACTTACTTCATCCTCTAATGGAGCAGTACTTGATACCGCACCATCTTTCGTCTCTGTCTTCTCCCGATCTCTGGAGTAAGACTTGGAGTGCTCTGTTTGAAAGACTAGCTTCGCTGCCTTATCAGCTTCTCCCAACTTTCGAAAATACAGAACTTTGTGTACTCCTTTTGCTTTCTGTGCCATGCTTTCCCCTCCTAATTCAGTTCATATTCAGCCTGAATAATACCGTGTAATAATCTGTCATCTGTAGAATTGTCGAAGACCGCATTGGAACTTAGGGAATCAAGCTCAACATAATAGTTATCCAGCTTAGATAACCCTCGAAGCTCCTGTTTTAATTGAAAAACCATGTTGGAAAATAGCGCGCGATCGTCAGCATATCCCCAAACATGAATAGTCTGAGAGATTCGTCCTGTAATCACTTCTTTGTTGTTTATCACATCACTGCTTATCGACTCTCCTACATGGACAAACGGATACTCTAATCCATCCTCGCCCTGGGTAGCGTAATCTATAGTTTGATAGCCCAAATTGATGGACTTTCTAAATACGGCATTAAACAGCTGAATCTCAGGTGCTTCCATCTACTTCACCTACTCTACTAAACGCTTTAAGTCTGATAAGAAGACCGGCTTCTGATCAAAGTGAGCCGGATAAACAAACGGCTGCGCATCCATGTATCGTGTACCATATTCCAAGAACCCACTATGTTCTGATTTGGAAATGGTGCGATAATGCATGTCCCCGACTCTTTCCGTCTCAATGTTCCTTCTCGTATATCCCGTCTGATACCCTTCTGTAAACACAGCATTTTCAGTTACCTGACCGGATTGCTCAATCGCATTATTTTTCACGATTTTATCTACATCACCCTCAATGTCGTTATCCATTCGTTCTAAGTTTGCGAGTAACATGTCCAAACCTTTCAGGTCCATGTGCTGACTCCTTCTAAATAAAAAACGCTCTCGGACCTGTGAGGCACATGTCGGAGAACGTTGAACTTTTGACCATTGATAACGGCTTTATCTGCTTTTCTTTTATAAGGACGCTGCAGCCTTACTGTCGTTACCTTTCTTTCCGTTGATCCAAAGGCCGCTTGCACTTTCTCCAAACTGGTAGGAGAGATGTGACAAGGAAGCATTATCCCATCATCCACAGTGACTTCCGTCTTCCCTGTGTCCGGGTTGTAACGCGACAGTCCTGACTGGTGTAATGTTACCCTGTCTCCATAGCGCATCAGAAGAACATCACCTTTCCGGACGGATTTTCTTTCGGAATGTACGTCTCCAGAATAGATAAGTAAGGGGCTAAGTCATTCTCTGAAAAAGATACAGAATGTCCTTCCACGGACTCTGATGTCATCCCTTCACTACCTAACCGGTTAAAGCGATGAACAGCTAATTCTTCGATAATGAAGGTGAGCTCTACAGGAATATCTTCCAACTGAGCATGCTGTTTCAGCCATATCTTTAAACGGGATTCAATGTTTTTGATGATTAAATCAATGACATTATCCTGCACGTCATCATTGATTCCCGCCAGTGTCTTAACATTTCCTCTAATGGATTCAGTCATCTGAACCATCCAATTCACTTTCGGCCTTCATCGCTTCTTCTTTCCCCTTCACTTTCTTTCCATTTGAAAGCTCAAAAAAAGCGCCACCAGCGTGACGCGGATACTCTCTATCCACTTGTTGGGGAGTTTCCTGTTCTTCCTCCTCTGTTACAACATTAAATGGTTCAATCAATGGCTTCCCCAGCTTATTCTGATCAGAGGAGAGTTCTTCTACCCTTTCTTTCGAAACCTGGCCTCGACGAGGATAGTTATCCCCCTCTTTATAGACCTGACGAGTATGTGCATCAGTAAAACTTTGAATTACTCTAAACACATTATTCTCCCCTTTCCATTAAGCCTCTGGTTGCGTAGCTGGGGTCAACTTAGCAAAAGCATCATCTTTAACAATCATGACAGCCACATCCATCGTGGCACGGAGAGCGACCATTTCTCGTTCGAACAGGTTGATAGGCTCTCCAGCTTCGTCTGTAATGGTAGAAATCGTTCCTTCTTCGGCAATCTTGTAAGAAATATCAAATGGGATACCGTAATGCAGCTGGTCGAAATCACCGGTATACAAAGTACCTTTCTTCAAATTCGAAGACTTAAGGTTAACAGCAGGGAGTCCATCAATTCGATTGTTCGCTCGATCATAGATAGGTTGCTGTAAGTTCCCTTCTCCAATTGTGGCTTGACGTAGAGCTGTAGCGTTTTGGTTCTTAGAGATAAAGGCGTTCGCTTCAAAGTCATCTTCCAAAAGAAGATCCCCAACCTGCAGGATATTTTCTCCTGTAATATCCCCTTCGAGAACATGGCCGGCAGCTACTACCGATTGCTCGATGGACTGAGTGAATGGGTTGCTAATATTCAGGATGCCTGCCTCATCAAACTTTTTATAAAATGCCTCACTAATCTTAGGGCGCATTTGTTCAAAGAAGTTCGAAACGCTGTATTGAAGGAACTCTCGGGAAACCGGTAGAATGACACCGAGTTTTTTGGAGCTCATTTTAATCTTCAACCATTTGGCTTTAGAGGTTTGGATCCGTTCTCCTTCGTTGACCCAGTACGCTCCAGGTCCCTCTGCAAAGTAGTCAAACTCTTTTTCTTGCTTATCCATTTCTTCATAAACACCCAGCTGCATGATCTTTGAGTTTTGCATCACGTCATTCATGATGAGTGTACCTTGGGATTTAGGAATGACTCCATCCTTGGAATCGCTCATCATCACGTTATCAGGATCGAAGGTCGCGAAGTGCTGCAGGTTCAATTTCAAATAGTTCTTTCTCGTCATGCTATTCCTCCTCAAATAATTCTCGCTTTCTTAGCCATCTCGGCCTTGGATTGTTGACCACTTTGGTCGCCCTTGAAAGATTGACCACTGGCCGGTGGATCTTGCCTTAAGGATTCTTTAACCGCTTGATTCACTGCATTGTCGAAATCCTTCTTGATTCCTTTAATGGCTTCCTTAATCTTTTCATTGTCTTCTAGCTTGATGAGTGTTTCAGCAAAGGACGTCGGGAGCTTCTCTTCCTTCAAATCTCCCTCTACTTCTGATAGAAGTTGCTTCAAGTTCAAATCGCGTTCCCGGTCTTCTAAATCTTTCATACGTTTCTGATAGTCGGCATCCGCTTGTTGTTGTTTGGTCATCTTGGCGTAATCCGCAGCATCTTTCTTAGCGTCATCAATGGCCTGCTGTTTCTCTTTTTCCAGCTTAGCCGCTTGGTTCTTCAGCGCCTTATCAACCGCTTTACTGATAGCAGAATCCACATCGGATTGAGTAAAGGTTGGATCATCCTCTGGTGGGTCTTCAGGAGGATCACTTGGAGGATCTTGTGGCGGATCATTCTCCGCAAAGTGCTGAAGGTTCAATCGCAATAGTTTACTTTGTAGTTCCGTCATTTTCATTCTCCTTATCCCATCCAGTCCTTAACGACTAACTTTCATCCCATAAAAAATAAGCCCCTCACAGTCCATGACAGCCCGATTAGTGCTTACGTTTATAATGGTATTCAATTAGTGTTAATGGCCCGTCTAGTATAGTAGTTTGCAAGCCTGTTTAACGTCTATGACTCAAAGACAGATTGTTATAATACATATTTTCTATCAGCGAAGAATCGCTCTCTCCAGTCCGGAATAACCAGAAACCTCGATGATCGGCAAAAAGGATGCATCGGTGCACAGTTGATCCCTGGCTTTGCATCCTTCACTTTGAATCGTTTTCCATCCAGCTTCCTGCAGGTTTTTGACGTCTTCCCATCCAGGACAGCCGTAAATTCATATTCAGCCTCTTCCATGTCTTCTGTGAGAGTTTCATAGGAGATTTGCTGAGCTTCGGTTTGTACCCTTGCTGTTTCCGTTATGAGTAAACGGCGTGCTTCAAAGACAGAAACCTCAAAGCGTTCTCTTATTTTTGATACATACTTATTCGGATGCACCCCGCGGATAATGGCGCTGTTTATAATAGCTTCTAGTTCTGAGCGTAAAACCGCCATGTCATTCCATATACGAGTAGACCAACTTGCTCCATAAAATGAAGCGCCGACCAAGGACTGGAGCGTTGCTGCAGTGATGGTCATGTCTGCTCCCAGAATTCCAGCCTGACGCGCTACTTCTTGAATACCAGCTTGTTCTAGATACTCTTGAAAGGTCTTTACTTGTTCGTCTGCCATAGCCACAAGATGAACATTGAGATACATTTTTAAAAGCTCCTGACGACTCACATACATCTTCGTATTGTAGGTCTGGAGAAGCTCGTTCGCTTCCACACTAAACTCTCTATCACGAACGTATCTAGCTGCCAACTTCTCATAACGCTGTATATCCATTTCACTCACTCTTTGCTTAGCAGCTGCCTTAGATATCCCTCGACTTTCTGCATATCTAGCGTAGAAAGATTGGATTTCTTTTTCCGTCTCCCTTAGTGCTTGATCTATAATCTCTCTCAGCCTTCGGGATACTTCTTCGTCTTTCATTTGCTCTCGCCTGATGTGCTCCTTTTCCCTTTGGGTCCAGTAACTTTCATCTGCCATCTAATCGCCTCAGTTCTCCATAAAGCTTGAGCGCTGCCGTTGCTTCGAACGTTCACTTTCAAGGAGCTTCTGTTCTTCTTCCGGGCTTTCCACAATCATTGGAATGGTCTTCAGTTTCGTTTGTTGAGAAAGCTCTCCTCCAAGATTGTTGAACATCTCCACTGCTTCTTTTGTAGACTTAGGCAGGTTAGGGGTGAAGGTATAAGTAAATCCGCTCAGCTCCCCAGACTTAGCTTCTTTAGCCAGACTCATCACATTATTGATCAGCTTGTATCTCCGGTTTAGAGAACGCTTGAACAACCGTTCTTTATTGATTCTGATTTGCTCCAGCCCGAACATCTTGTATTTCATAGCTTCCCCGGTTTGCTGTCCACTGAAATTCTCATCGTTCAAGTCAGGGGTAAAGGTGAATTTGTGAATGTCCGTCTGCAGCCGATCTTTATAAGACTCCACGCCGGACACATCATATTGCTTGTAGATGTAATCCGCGTCTACCTTGCTTTCCCTTCCCTCTGCGTTATTAGCTGATGGCTTCAAGAAGATGATATTAGCCTCTTTCATCTTCTTGGCTTCTTCCGGTTCGAGCTCCACATCACCGACGATTTTTAACATGGCATCGTTGAGATCGGTCATATAGTTCGCAGTATCGGATTGCCCGGCATCGTATAAATCAATTTGATCGAGTACATTTTCAAAGTCGCCTTGCCTGAACCGGTTATTGGTATGTTCATTGATTGGTACATCACCAAAAGGGTGATCCTCTGAATGATCATACGCAAGATTAAAGTCGCCCATATTGGCCGTGTAGTACGTATGAATCTTTGTCTTTGTATAGAGCATTACCTTAATCTTCTTGTCATTGCCATAACCCACCGTAATATAACGAACACCAGCAATGATGTTCTTTTCAATGCTATTGTCGTAGATCAGGAACGTTTCCAGCGGGGATGACAAATAAACCTTGGTTTCATCCTCTTGGCTCCGATGAAGCAGCTCATAGGCTCGACCATAAATAGAAAGATCAAGAATGAGATCCGCATTTAATGCATCTGCCTCAATCATTTGATTCACATCACTCATTTTTTTCTCTACATTTTGCTCGGTGTGATTCATAGAAATAGGCACACCGACCAAGTATCCTTGCATGAAGTTAGAAACATACTTTGCAAAGTTGTGCCGGGAACGGTGGTCTGCCTTATCGTCTTCTTTTCGTCTATTTAAAACGGAAATGGCTGAGTTATTCCCTGCATAGTAATCATCCAGTTCATCCAAGCGCGGGCGTTGGTGTTCAACGTGGTGTCCTAACATAGCTGCCAGGTCTTTGATGTTCTTTAAGAGCTCCTCTTCCGATTCATATGTGTATTGAATATTCGCCTCTTTACTGAAGCGCCTTTTGGTATTGCTCACCTCGTTGGCATTTAACTCAAAGTTACGCGCATCTGCCAAAACCATCACCTCCTATAACCCTAGAGTTTTTATTGCCTTGTACGTATCTTTCTTCTTCGCTACACCCAAATGGTATTGCTCCAGGCTATACCGGAGAGCATCAATGATATGGTTATTCGCATCGATTGGAGTGTTTAACCACTTGCCCTCTTTGTCCTGATCAAAGGTGTATGTATTGAACTCCTCAATCGTGTGCTCACACCGAGGGTGAATGTACACCTTGAACCCCTGGATAAAGAGGATGCCTTGGTTGATACTCCCGGAACCCTTTACGGATGCTCTCATTCTGCGAATGCCTTTATTGATCAACTCTTGAATCAAACGTTTCTCAGCAGAATCAGCGGTAATTGGCGTTTCTTTTAATTCCTTATCGACGAGCATGTCGTATATATCCTTGGTCAGCATGGCTTTCTCATAATGTTCATCATAAATCCAAAGCTCTTTGTTCTCTAAATCAACGACTGAACTGACTTTCGTTGTCGGGTCATTAGTGAAACCGAAGTCCATACCATGTGCAGTCTCCTGTATCTCCTTGATCTTCTTCTGGATATCGAAGTCTCTCACTTCAAAGTTATCGAAGACAAGACCTTCAGCGACTCCCCACTCTCCATCAGCAACGATTCGCGCCCTCCGAGAATTCGTGCGATACAAGTCTAAATACCTTTGCCTATCCACATCATCGAGCCATTCGTTTACTCGAAATGTTGTGGTGTCCGCAAAGGTATCCTTCTCTCTGGTATCTTCATCAAAGAAGACTTTCTTAAGCCAATGTCTATCCGACCAGGGGTTGAAGGTCACTGTGATCTGCTTAAAAAAGTCCGGAGCATCATACTTACCACGTATGGATTCAACCACCGTCCGGAACTTATCTTCTGTCTCAATTTGGTACGCTTCCTCAAACCATGCCCAAGATAGAATACCGACATCGACTGTAATGGAAGTGATCTTTAATTCATCGTCCAGCCCCCTGAACAGTATCTTCTGGCCAGTGGGCTTATAAGTAATCTCCGGCAATGATTCATTGAACTTAAACAAATGAGCAACCCCAAGTTGAGAGGTTGCCCATTTAAGATCCGTATAGGTTGATTGTTTGTTGGTGTTTGAATAGCGACGAACGACAAGAAGATTAGCCCATGGATACTTCATCATTCGGTGTATGAAGTTAAGTGCAGCTGTCTTGGACTTCTTACTACCCCTGGAGCCTTTCACAACTCGATAAAACTGCTTGTTATTCCAAAATCGGTTATAGCCCCCGCCAATTACTTTCTTAATGGAGACACTAGCTTGTTCAGTCTTCATTTGGGACATCCTCTATGAACGTAGGAGTAATATTTTCTACTTGTTGCTTGTCGGTCCACATAACATAGCGCTTACCAAGCATTTCAGCTGCTTTATTACGATCTCTAATCTTTGGTTCTAATTTGATGGTTTCAATGCGTTCAGTCATCGACATGCCACCGTCATCATCAAACTCTTTATCTGTAATAGTAAACGCATGCTCTTCCAGTTCCTCACCACGGAGGACTCTTGTGTAGTATTGAAGCACTTCCTGTTGATCAGCGACTTTTTCATTTTGTATTTCCTCAAGGCGCTTGTCGATGTATTCCTTGATGTACGGTTTCGACAAGTTTTCGCTTGCTGTTTGTCTAGCAGTCTTATTACTGTATCCAGCTCTAATCGCTGCCTGAGTCGCGTTTAAATCAATTAAATACTCTTCACAAAAACGCTTCTGCTTTTCAGTCATTTTAGCCATATCATGTGACACCTACCTCCATTATTATCTTTTGCAGGAATATGGATATTTTTGCCGAATATTATAATAAAAGGAGGTGTACAAATGTCTGATAAAATTAATGTTAAACCAACTCCGATACAAAGGAATAAATTAGATACTGCTCTTGAGCTTACCAAACTTCAAATAGAAACATTTGGTATCGAGGCAAATGAAAACGAAATTGAGAATCAGTTCGCAAAATTTTATTCACTAGCAGCAACTTTGGAAGGAACTCGCCACCAAAGGTTAGGTGATTTGGTTCCAGAAGAAATATTAAAAAAGATAAATGACTAAAATCAGGGCGCTTTATGCGTCCCTCTTCCAAAAAGCTCTTCGTATTGTAATGCTTCTGTATTTATTTTCCCTACAGCAAGTGTAAATATTAAGCTTTTTGCTTTTGGAACGAAGTCACCAACTGCTTCAAAAACCACCTGAAACTTATGGCTTCCACCCACCTCACCTAATTGAGATAATTCGACAACAGCATTTACTTCCTGCATAAAAAAACACCCGCAAGGGTGCTTCCTCCTAAAATTATTCATATTTTCTGGCCAGGGAGTTCCGCCTGTCCGTCCTGCCATCCAGTTTAACGCCTACCTCCTATGACAGTCATCTTTCCGGTAAAGTGAGCAAAATGTGAAACGTCACAGCTTTTCAAAAATAAGTATTCCAAATTGTTCTTTTACACCAAAAGGACCTATGTATAATCGTTCCTTTTCATCATGGAAAATTATGAGTTCTTTTACTTTCAGATTTAAAACTTGCTTGAGGAAGGATTGGGTAGGATTCGTTCGGAACTCCAGAATAACGCTTTCGTCTATCCGTGTAGAATAATACCCACTTACGTTTAAAATCATTTCATCTATAATTACGGCATTAAAATACAAAATATCCTCTCCCCTGCAGCTACTTTTGACCATAAGAAATATAGTACCAGCTACTAATCGAAGGAACAATATGGAATATACGTTCTCATCCATTCATTTCCATGCGTTGAACCACCCGTTCTTTGATGTTATATATATGCCTTCGAGACAGCCCCATATGCCTACTGATTGCCACCATACTCATTCCATCAAGTAAACACTCCAGGACAGCTCTTTCCCTTTCATTTTCAATTACACTTAGCTTTTGCTGAATGTAGAGAACTTTCTTCTCCAACCTGGTAATCCATTTATGAGTCTTATCTCTTCGCACAACCTCTTGAGCAACCGGATCTCCTGTTTCTCCTTGAGCTTTAGGAAGAGTAGATTCAAAGCCTGATTGAGCAACAAGTTTTGTTCCGGCATCCTCCAACAGTTCCCTCTGCCTTTTGATCTCATTTATCATCCAGTTATAGTCACGAAGCGTGTTCTCAATCTGCTCCTTATTCATTAAAATCACTCCTTAAACAAAAAAAGGACACAAACCAAGCGTGTTACTCGCTCAATTTGTGTCCTCCAGTTTGCTGGCAGAACTTATTTATTTACGATGGCCAAAATGCTTAATCTTTTCTATATAACTCATAATAAAAGCTTTGGATCCATATATAATTATGAAGCTAGCTATTATAGAGATAACCATAAGAACATGTACAAAGCTTATATTACCAGAAAAGATTGAAAACATACAACAAGATTTTCTTTTAAAAGGAAACGTACACAGCAGAATCATGTAGTCCATGCTTGGAAGCCGTTTAACCATTTTAAAGTAGGTTTCTAAACTTTCGTGTTGTTTTAGGAAAGTCAGAATGTAATGTTGAATAATTCTCCTCTTTGATAAACTGAACAGAACTAAGTTATTTTTGTTGTGTTTAGCATTATATTTTAAACTATTTAATTACTCCGGATTGCAACGAGAAGTAAACATTTTGGTACCAGAGACAATTGGTCTACCTACTTCTAAATCCCAACTTCCTGCTAATGCACCAAAAACATCATAATCCCAATGGCATTTATATTGGTTATATAAACTCCCGTTATCGTTACGGATATAATAATAATTATCCTCTAATTCATCCCAAGCTGCCTCCATAGTTGGACCATATAGTCTGACGGACCACTTTGGATACATTGAGTATGTATAATATCCATTACGTGTTTGAGTCCATACGTCATTAAAGTATTCATCCAGATTTCCGCTAAGGCTTGCTACACTAAAACTACCACTTTGTGACTTAAAGCTATCACCAAGAAGACTTTTAACTACATCATTTTGCTGTTCTTCTGGAACGGTTTCTAAGTAAGCTTCCAGTCTCTCTCCAACTTCATCAATCCATTCACCGTTTTCTTTGAAGTATTGATCTTGTTCCTCAAGTGGCACAGCGTCAATTTTTGTGAGTGCGCCCTTTAAATAATCAAATTCATCCGTTTCAGCTGCTGCCGATACTGGAGTGAAATTGCTAAATACCAATAGTGTGGTTAATGCCATAAAAACCATTTTTAATGTGTTTTTCATATTAATTTCTCCTCTCAATCTTCGAAAATGTAGTTTTGGTTCAATTGTATAGAAATTCCTCTATACTTTATTCCTCGTCATTTTCACTCCCTTCGGCTTTTTTACAGGTAAAACCCATTAGTAAAACTATTGAGCTACACCCTTACTTTTTCAATTATAGTAAATTTTTACTTTTAATCACATGGGTAATTAAAACTAGTTTGGAAAATTTGTGAAACATTTACTGATTCGTCAGACTTGTGTTTCTGTATTTTCATTTTGAAAGACTGAAATTGTGACGTTATGTATTTCATTACAAGAAAAACACCATAGGTAGCACATTAAAGCGTTTACCAAATAGCGATTTTCAAGGTCTAATCTTTGTGAATTAGCCCTTAAAGTAACTAGTAATTTAGAAGTGAAAACTCAACATATGTCCCTAGAGACATCTAAAGAACTAGGCTAAAATACGGTTTTGACATGTATATCACACTTCGCTATAGTTATTTATATCATAGTACGCTATGTGAAAGGTGGTGTTTAATTGGATAAAAGGATACGTAGATTTTATATGCCAATGACAGAAACAAGCTTTTACATCCTGTTTACTTTGCGAAATGAAATGCATGGTTATAGTATCATGAAGTATGTTAATGATCTTACAGAAGGTGAAATATCATTAGGAGCAGGGACTGTTTATACCAGTCTGTCTAAAATGGAGAAAGATGGCCTAATTGTTCTTGCGAAAACAGAGAGCAATCGGAAATTTTATAAAATTACTGACTTAGGCCTTGAAATATTAGAAATTGAAATTAAGCGTATTGAAAGATTATATAAAAACACGAGAGGATAGGGAGGGGTGTAATAATGCTAAAAAAGAAAACAATCAGGAGAAATTTTTATATATCCGATTTTGAAGAGGAGCAGGAATTTTTATCTTCTCAACACAACGCAGGATGGAGATTGAAAGATATACAAGGTAAGAAATATTTATTTGAAAAGTGTGATAAAGAAGCTGTTATTTATCAGATAGACTTTAATCCGAAAGAGCAGCATAAAAGTGAATATGTACAATTATTTACTGATTTCGGATGGGAATTTATCGCTGAAAAAGACGGTAGATTTTATTTTTCAAAACCTGCTTTACAGTGTAGCGAAGAGAAAATATTCAGTGATCGCGAAACGAAAAGAATCATGTGCAGTAAGATTATCAGGCGCAAGCTGGTTCAACTTATTCCACTATCGGTTATTTCAATTTTCATTTCATGTGTATTAACATTGAGTATGTTTCATTACGAGTTTTTCCCATTAGGTATCGTTTTCATTGTATCGCTGATATGGCTTGGCGGATTAATACTCACTCTTTACTCAACGAAATATTTATCAGGATTTTTCAAACTAAAGAAAATAATTGATGAAAATAGTTAAAATTTAGAAAGGGGTAATGATAATGTTTGGTTGGTTAAATATAGGCAGTCTTGTGCTAGGCTTGATTGCATGGATACTACCTATTGCAAGTCTGGCGAAGCGTAATAAAAATAACAGCAAAACTTGGGTTGTGCTTTCTATAGCAAGTATTAGTGCCTGTGTAATCTCGCTATGTTTTCAAATTTTATATAATGATTACTTAGTTAGAATAGAGGATTGGTCGGCGCTTATGGATACTTCTAAAGGTGTAGTTCGTCTTTCTTTCCTACTTGCTATAGTAACTATAGTACTTAATGTAATTACCGCGATTGTGTATAACAAAAGAAATAAATGATAGCTACTCATTTGTAGAACAAGAAAAGCATCCTAACAGTATCAGGGCTCTCTGCTCGACACAATGTTGGAATGAAAAATAACGAAATTCAAACAGAGATTAAAAAACAAACCATTGAGAGTAAAGCTAAATATAGTTTGCTATATTTGCAGAAGCAACCCAAACAGCTTCGTTTTCAAGCTGTTTGGGTTGCTTCTTAGTTCTACTAAGATGATGCTGCACCTCATAAATCAAAACCTCAACCATTTTCATAGGTTTTAGATTTCATGTAATATGTGGTCTTTTCATAACAACGAGGGCATTGCCCCTCTAGCGTAGAAACCTCCTCCTTCTTTTTAGAAGTATCTCCGAAAACATCCAATAGCATTACTAATGTCCCTGGCAAGGATATTAAAGCCATTGCAAAAGTTACAGTATTAACTAGCTTCGGATTAGTAACAGCATCTGTAGAAATTCCAACATACGCTAAAAATCCTACCATTAAAATCATTGTAAGTATGGCTATCAAATAAACAACCTTAAGCACTAGAACCGCATTTCTCTTAAAGTTTGAAAATAACCTCAGAACTCTTCCCCCTCATCATATCTAATCCTTTTTACCTTCCCCTGATGCGTAATAACTTTTGTCTCGCCATGATCCGGCAAAGTAGTCATTTTGGCCTTACCACCGCAATATACAACACAAATCGGTGTATCTTCTTCCTGAATATCCAATTCTATATTAATTTTCCCATCACTTATCTCTATCGGCAGTTGGTTTAATCGCATAAAGTATACCTCCGTGATATAATCGAATTACCACATTCTAGTCGGGAGCAATGCTCTCGACTTTTTGTATACCATTTTAGGAGGATAGACATGAGCACATGTGTTTTGCTTAAGCAGCGCATCGAGAGGAAAAGACGAATAATGTACAATGCTTACCTAAATAATGCAGATTATGATTATGTCGTTAAGATTTCTCAAGAATTAGATCAACTGCTAAATCAATACCGCAAGAAGTGTCAGTAAAGTGTTATCCTTATTCTTTTGACAACTTTTAACTCCCTTGTCACAGGGTCCTTTTTATTTTTCCCAATAAAATCCTTTATCCTAATTCCAAATAACAAGTAGCTCTGGTAATATATACATCTAGGGAGTGAGACCTATATGACAAGGGTATTAATTATTGATGAAGAAGCTAGAATGAGAGACTGGCTTAGAAACATTTTAGGCTTCCATTCATATCAAAATATTACAGATACAAACACCTATACAGAAGGATTGTTTATGTTCAACGCATTAGAACCAGAAGTTGTTATTATGGATTTAAAAATTCCTTTTTACGAGGCTCTTCGAGCTCTCAACTATATGAAAAGTAAGTCTCCTGATACAGCTGTTATTATTTGCTCCTACTACACAACGAATAAAGTAATTGATCAGTGCGCAATTTTAGGAGCATATGATTTTATTAAGAAACCACACTTCCGAAGACTTTCTGCTGCCCTTGAAAAGTTAACCTCTAATCAAGAAAGCTCTCTTTACTAGGAGAGTTCCATAATCTGTACCTCCACCCTCGGCTTCGCGCTATACCACTTGCTAACAGTCAGCTCGACCACCTGACTATCATCGTTCCAGATCACCTTGTTCAAAGCATCCTTGATCCCTTTTACATAATTATCAACGTCCGGCTTTGTCACTGGCCGGAACAAACCTGCCTCAGCCTCTGCTGTGCGCTTCTTCGAGGAGCTCTTGAGCGATGGCTTATAAACCTTCACTTTCACACTCAGAGGGCCTTCCAATAATTCTGAGGGCGCATGCTGTGAAGCAACTAATCCCACATACTGTTTAAATCCCTTGGATTTTGGTGGATCATATAAAACCGTCTTCCCATTCTTGCTCTTACCGGCTCTTGGCCTCCCTTGAGCCACAGGTTCTCCTAATACAGTAAATTGAATCATTATGCCCGCACCTTCGTAATCATTTTGTTTTGTTTATTGAAATCGACAAATGCGCCTTTAATATTCTCATAAGGATAAGCTAGGATAAGACTGTCTTGGTCTAAGTCATATTTCCAGGAGGGTAAATATTAAATACGATCAACTCAGTGATGAAAAAGTTGTTGGATTGTATTTCTTTTTAGTGAATAAAGTCTCTTCTGGCACTCTATCCACCTTAATGCTCCAGGAAGCTGAAATCCTCAAAGTTATTGCCATGAAGCGAGGAATATTAATTTTGTGCAGCAAATGAAGATTTGAGAATAAGACATAGCAATTGTATTAACTGTGACATTGAGTGATCTTATAAGATTCACTCATTTTGTTTTTTGGTTACTTTAGCCAGATTTGATTTAACTGTAATAGCGACATGCTCCAAGGCGAACAAACTGAGCTTCTCGATATCACGACCATCCGGTGCCTTAGAGACTCCCTGACGATACAAGTAATTCTTCAAATCCTCTTTCCGATCGCTGACCTCTCGTAACCTTTGCTTTTCTTGTAAAGATAAATTCATAGTCTCACCTCCTAAAACCATTTATTTTTATCACTGCTAATGTCCACTTCCAACGCTCTAGCCATGGCCAACTTCCTTACCAGCTCGTCATAAGAAAGGCCTTCGGTATCTTCAAACCCTAATTCTGATAACTGATCGATGACATGCTGTGCTTTGTAATCCAGTTGACTGATCTTCATGCAGAATCCCTTCTTTGCTTTGCGAGCTCTGTCTTGATTCGCTGTAAAGCCTTCTTCGATCTCTCTTGAGCAGCTAACCTACACGCTTCGTTCGGGCAGGGAATGAAGGAGACGCCCAAGCGTCCACCTTTCCCCAGAAGATGCGTTCCTCGTCCTGTTCCATTGCATATCTCACACATGTTAAAACTCCTTCCTCCGATAATCCGGCCCTTCCATTTTTATAACTTCCGTGCCGTCCATCAGTCGTGAAAAGTTCCGTTCGTTCAGCTTCTTCTCCAGCTGCGTGCTCATTAAATTGGTGGTGAAGACCGTCGGCTTACCGGCACGATCGTCTAAGACTTCGAACAACTTCGTGTGTCCCCAACTGTTCTGGCCGTCCTTGGCGTTGGTGTACTCCGTTCCCAGGTCATCTAAGACCAAGAGGTCCATCTTCTGAATTAGCTCCAGAATCTGATTTTCATTGAAAGGGCTGACCTCGCTGTAGGTTTGCTTAATCTTGGTGAACAGCTTCGGTACGGATAAAAACAAGCAACGTTTTCCCTGCTTCATCAGCTGCTTGGTAAGAGATACAGCCAAATGACTTTTCCCTGTCCCGTATGGTCCGAAGATCAGGAGGTTACCTGCATCCTCCGAAAAGTTCTCTGCATATTCCTCCAGTCTGTCTTTCGCCTCTCTCAACATCGGCGTAGGTGGTTGATAACTCTCAAACGTTGCTTCCTGGAGAGACTTATTCATCAGGGAGTGCTGTTCGAAAACTTTGAACACCTTTTGGTAAATGGCTTGATCTCTATTTTTCAGCGCCTGTTGGGCAAGGGCTATGTCTTCACATTTGCATCCCATTTCCACCGTGGTCCATTTTCCCTTGTGTGGACCGAGTGGGATTTGCATTCGGCTGCGCTCCACTTGCTTGTGGCAGCCATCGCAGGTGTAAGATTCAATCACCTGTTTTTCCGGTTTTAGGATCTGTCCTTCTCGAGTTAAGCCTTGCATAAGCTACCTCCTAAAATCCGTATTTGTATTGCTTGCTCGTTTCTGTTTTCCGGATTGGCGTGACGTTGGTAGGAGTCGCTGATGTATGGTTCCGTTGTGTAGCCCGAGCATCCTCCACGGTTTGTACGCCCTTTGCTTGCCAGTCTCGTAAAATAGCTTCGCAATACCCGAAGTGTGCTTTGTTGTTTTTGATTGCCAGTTTCATAGACGCGATAACCAGATCGTCTGACATTTCATTCGCCCACTCGGAGATATTCTCACTCACGAATGGTTTTAGAATCCCGAAATTCTTTTCGTAGAACGTGTGAGGATTCTCCGCGCGGTTAATATTATTATTATCTAGTTCTTTTACATTCTTTACATTCTTGTTTGTGGTTAATGCTTGGTTAACGCTTGGTTGATGCTTGGTTAGCTCGTGGTTATTAGGTTGGTTAATCGGTTCATCGTCTTGCTGATAAAGCCCGTAGTTGACAAGGGTTATAAGTGTATATTGCTTGGTTGATTCCTTGGTCAAAAAATCCAGCTTTTCTAATTTGCTTAACGTCGTCCTCACAACCTGCCTGGTGACTTCTTTGTCATTTCGGAACCAATCTTCGGCAATTTTTTGAGGGGAGGTGACAATTTGACCTCGCTTCACTTCCACCTGTAACCCCTTGTATTGATCTGTCCAAACCCCATCTGTGTGATTAGCTTTTAACAGCAGATAAATGGCTATCATCTTCTGATTCAGTTTCAACGTGCGAAATGTAGTGCTCTCCATGACCTTTCTATGGAGCTTGATCCATCCTTGCATGTTGTCCCTCCCCTCCGGCTATTTTTCATACATAGCCTTTGTTTACTCTATATCCATAGCAGCTTGTTCCGGAGATACATCCGATCGCTTCTCTTCTTCTTGTTGAGAGTCTTCTTCCTGCGTTGGAATATCAATAAATTCTTTCTCATATACGGACTCAGGATCTTCTGTAACATCTTTTCGGACCGTCTCGTCATTGGTCGCTTGGTTCTGGATTTCCACGCTGATCGGCAGGTATTTGAACATGCGGCGAATGACAGTCTTCTTCGCCATTTCTTCATAGTCTGTCTGCCATGGCCCGAACTTTCCAGCCTTGGATCGCTCTTTTACCTTATCAACGTCATTGCGACTGAACACTTCGAACTGATACCCTCCGTCTTTGAAATGAGCGACCGCATAGACAAAGTTCATATCGCCTCTCTCGCCCGTAGAGGGCTTGTGTACGAGTTTTGGATGCAACCCCAACTCATACTCGAACTCATCGTTATCATGGACTGTGTGCGCATATATGCTTTCTATGTGGCCAGACCGGCGAGCGAGGTCGATCATCCCTTTATAGCCGATAATGAACTGTACATCGGTCTCTTTCATTTTTCCGTTATAAAAAGGAACGAGATAACAATGACCAATCAATCCAGGCTCTAAGCCTAGCTGTGCAGCCTGCATCACTGCGCCCATCAATGATGGAATGGAGCACTCCAGGAGCTTAGGGTTCTGACGTATGGTGGTCATGGCTATTCGCCCTAAACGATCCGCATCCATGTGTTTAGGAAGGGCCCTTTCGAACTCAGGACCCATCTTCTTCAGATATGCTTGAATCGTATTCACTTGGTTATTGGACTGTTGCGGAGCATTGCTGCTATTCTTCTTATTTGCTAATTGATTTTTAGCTGTACTGTTAGTGGCCATCATTTAGCCTCCTTGAATTTGAGTGGTCGGGATTTACTTACCTTCGTGTACTTTTCGTATAGCTCAGGCTGTTCAGCTTTCAAACGCTTGGAATCCACGGTTCTTCGTTCCTGGTTTTTAAACGTGACAACATAATGATTGGTGAACCCACGTTCAAAGGTTTCAAGCTTCTGCTTCAATCGATTCTCGTACTCATTCTTTTTCGTTTTAAGGTCCTTCTCCTCTGTCTTGATCTGCTCCAAGGCTTCAAGTAGCTTATCGGATTCAGAATCCAATTCCGTTTCACTATCCGGGTCTGCATCAGGATACATCGCTTTAATAAAATCAACGGAAGCACTGGACCCATCGATTTCTGGAGGGTTCTGTTTCAGCACATGTTGCTCCCAGAAATCTTTCTCCATATCGGTCAGGCTTTCAATCAACTCTTCATCACGTTCAATACGTTTATGAACGAATTTATTACCTCCGATCAATACGGCAATCCACCAGGCATCAGCGCCTGTGACAGCCATATAGTGCTGACATTGAAGGAGGTAAGCCATAGGAATCTCCTCCCCATCCCATTCGTCCTTGAGGTACTCACTAGCCGTTTTACATTCAAGCCCCTCATTCTTACCGACAATGAGACGATCAACGTTCGCAAGCATCCAAGCATGTTCAGGGTGTTGGAGAATCGCATTCCTCTTGCGGACCTTTAATCCGGTCCGTTTACTGAACTCTTGAGCAACGGTAGCCTCCATCACATGCCCCCAGTAGGCAGCTTCTGCATTGGAGGACTCTGATTTCACTTCACCGATCTTTTCCATGTACACGACTACGGGTGATTTCCACTTATTAAAGCCTGCGATAGCAGCTGCATCCGACCCACCAATACCTTGTCTCCGAGACTCCAACCATTCGTTTTCTTCCATGTCCGCCGTGTTTTGAAGAACTTGTGCTTTTATCCCCATATTGGACCTCCTCAGAATTTCTGTTATACTATTGTCAAAGTTATTTTGTTAAAGACCCACGTTGCAGCGTGGTCTTTTTTTATGCCTTCATTTCTTCCGCACCTAGAATTTGCAAGGTTTCCTTCGTCTCTTGAAGCAATGTCTCTTTCAGAAAAAACTCTTCTTCAAATACATAAATATCGTCTCCAACGAAAACTTCATTCCCTAGCGCATCAAGACCATAATGATCAGCTTCTGATAGATCAACAGGGAAACCTGTACGCTCTATACTCTCAATCACTGGATGTTCCAATGCCATATCACTCACCACCTTTCTGATGCCAGCGCATCGTTGAAACCAGGAACGCGTTCGGACGCTTGAGGGGTGTCTTAACGTTCCTGATCTCAACGACAGGCTGAACCTGTCGCTCCCCCACTTTTCAGCTAAAGGGGATAATGGTACAATAAGTACTGATATGAATGCTTATCACTGACGATTATTTGGATGGCGGTCCAAATAATCGTTTTTATTTCTCCACATAAGCAATCACCTGCTTAATCCGCTCTTTTGCCTCTCCTGATAACTCACCTTTCAATGAACGTAATTCTTCCAGTACATCCTCTTTTTCTTGAGCCTTTCCATATGCGGATAACACCATCGACTCACCATCCATAAACATCTCCAGTGGTTGACCAGGTTGCCACCCTTGGGAATCCCTAACCTCTTTCGGAATTACAACTCTTCCTAATTCATCTAGTTTGCGAACAATACCAAGTGCTTTCATTTCAATCTCCCTTTCTTTTTAATCAATGATGGATACATACAAGAAAATAAATGCTGCTATAAACAAGAGGATGTACGTAATATCCAGCTTTGTTTTAGGCCTACTCATAACGGTGTTTCACCATAGCGACTAAGATACCCTGATCGACCATTTCAATGGCTACTCTTCGAAGGTTATCTCGGTTGATCTTTCGCTCTCTCATAAACTCCAGTTCATTCAAGCTGTTTAGAACGTCTGCACCTAATAGCTTTGCTTGCATGAAGTTTCCTTGAGCTATTGCTTCTCCTTGCTTCTGTCTAAGATCATGGAGACAATCCAACTCTTTTGCGGCTTTTACAACGTCCTCTGCTAAATAATTATCTAAATCATTCATGAAGTGACATACCCCCTTGATTGTAGTTTTCGATGATGATCCTCCCAAAGCTGATTCCAGTTCAATCCATACTCCTGACATAAAGTCGCTACATAGGTCATTGAAGCACCAATTACATCTATGTGTTCTCTTGCTGATCGCTCTATGTCTTGGAGTTCGAATGATTGAGTAAACGATGGATGCTTGGTAAGCTTCACCTTTTCCATGGCTTCTATTGCTTCTCTCAGTTCCTCCAGTGTTTTTTCTCTTACAGCAGATCGGTGTAGATCAACTGCCGGACCATCCAATCGAGTTACTCCCCAACCGGTGTACTCAAACGCGGCTTCAAGAGCTAGCCATGGATCGTTATAAGTTTCCGTAAAATGCTGGACTGTGGAAGGCGTTAGCTTTCGATCTCCATTCTCTTGCTTGGCTACATATTCTCTTGACTGGAACATGTCCATAGAGAGTTGTTGTTGTGTCTTGCCACGCTGCATCCTCGCTTCTTTCATCATTCGAGCAGCTTTACTTTTCTTCATTTCCAAGACTCCTTTTGTACCAATTGAGGTACCATTATTTAGTTGTCATGGTGCTAATCTAGAGTTGTTCCTTACATGGCTTCTGTTTCATCCATAAGCAGATTTTCTTGTTGCTTGATCCAGGCGTCGATCGTCTCTTGCGAGAAAAAGATTCTACGACGCAAACGAAAGTGTGGTATTTCATCTGTGCGGACCATTGTGTAGATTGTGTCTTTACAAACACCGAGATATTCGGCTGCTTCGGTGACTGTCATTGTTCGTCTATTCATTTAGATCACCTCCTTAGTGATAGATTGGCCCTGACATCTGGACGATACGTCCAATTTATTATTAAAAAAAAGTTCATCCACAGTATGATCAAGCTCGTCTGCTATATTTTTTGCAAGATTAATACTTGGTGTCCTTTTTCCTTGCTCAATTTTATAGTAATAAGATGCAGATATTCCCAATAAACCAGCCAGTTCTTCTACGTCTTTAAACCCTTTTTCAATTCTTACATTTCTTAAATTGTTTCTCATATTTTCACCTCCAATACTTGGACAATTCGTCCTTATAACTAAATATTAATGGACGATACGTCCAAAGTCAACATGCAATTACCCTTTTTGTCCAAAAATATATTAGTGATTGGACAAATAGTATAAAATATAAGCATATGGAGGTGTGTATATGGCTTTTAGTGACAGATTAAAACAACTTAGAAATAGACATAAACTTAGTAGAGAACAGTTAGCACAGACCATAGGAGTGTCCTATTCCACTATTTCCAAGTATGAAAGTGGGACGAGAGAACCTGATTTTAAAACCCTAGATAAGATGTCTGACTACTTCGATGTCACTACAGATTACTTATTAGGAAGATCTAATACACCTAGTTCTCAGCCAGAAAGCACAAATGATTCTATCGCAGAAATAAATAGATTACTTGATAAGTACGAAATAGATGATATGGCTTTCTTCGATATTGAGAAGTGGAAATCGATGAGTCCGGAGCAAATCCGCCAGTTGGAAAGTTATTTTCAATATTTAGTGGAACAGTCAAAGAAGCTGAATAATGATACATAAACTCGTCATCATGACGAGTTTTTTTAATTGCCAGAAATATATAACATTGGATATTTTGTCTTTTTTTGAAGGGTTTTCTATTTTAATGGAGAAAAAGTAATGGGATGCAGTATGCTATTTCAATAATATAGAATGACCAGTGGGTAAAAGGAGTGGTGAAATGGTAGATTTCGGCAAATTACTTGGAGATGAAAATCAGAATTCTCCGATTAAACCAAAGGAAATATTTGAATCTAATGTTAGAAGTAATCAATTTCCATATTTAAGAAGTGATCAAGAGAAAATACTACAAGAATGGTTTGAAAAAAGGGATTTAAAAGATAATATTGTAAAGATGAACACCGGCGGTGGGAAAACAGCTGTAGGGTTGCTTCAGCTCCAATCCTCTCTTAATGAAAATTTGGGGCCTGCTCTTTATTTATGCTTAGATAAACTGTTAGTTGAACAAGTATTAGGTGATGCAGAAGATTTAGGAATTGACTGTGTTACTTTCGAAGATAGGAATTTTCCAGAAGAATTTTTAAATAGTGAAGCAATTTTAGTTACAACATTTGCAAAGTTATTTAATGCAAAGACGGTTTTTGGAGTAGAAGGTGATGGGTCTAAAGATGTTATTAATATAGGAAGTGTAATTATTGATGATGCACATGCAGCATTAAACAAAGCAAGGGAAGTATTCTCTCTATCTTTTGATAACCAAAGTGATATTTATCAGAAGCTTGTACCGATGTTTAAAGATTCTTTAGTAGCCCAGTCAAGAGGGACAGCTTTAGATGTGCTAGAAGGGCGTGACTCCTATGGTGTTTTGATGGTGCCATACTGGGCATGGATAGATAGAATAAATGAAATAACAACATTACTATCGGAGCACTCTGATGATGAATCATTAAAATTCAAGTGGCCCTTAGTAAGAGACTTCTTAGAGCATTATTTTGTATATATATCATCTCATAGAATTGAACTTTCACCTAAGTGTCTACCTATACAAAAACTCCCCTCTTTTCATAGGGCTCAAAGAAGAATTTTTATGTCAGCAACTTTGAACGATGATTCTTCTTTAATTAAGGATTTCCAGGTCAACAAAGAAACAGTGGAGGATCCTATAGAATCAGATACTTATTCAGACATCGGTGAACGAATGATTATCGCACCACAAAATATCGATAAAAATTTGAAGCCATTTGATATTGCCGGGGCTTTTTCTAAACTGAAAAATTACAATGTAGTTACACTTGTGTCTTCAGATAATAGAGCAAGTCTTTGGCAAGATAATTTCTTTAATAAGCCTGCTCCTAGTGAGATTTCTCAAATAATAAACAACTTAAAAGAATCCATAGGACATAAAGTAGTTCTTTCCAATAGATATGACGGAGTAGATCTACCTGGAGATTCATGCAGGATTTTAATTATTGATGATCTGCCATCTGCAACTACATTACATGAACAATACTCTTTATACGCAAGGCCTGACTCTAGGTTAATGAGAATGAATCAAGCTCAAAAAATAGAACAAGGGTTTGGAAGGTCAGTAAGATCTGTTAATGATTACTCAGTTGTCATTATTTTGGGTAAAGACCTAGTTTCTATAATTTCGACTAATGAATTTCAAAGACACCTTTCTCCACAGACAGTAACTCAAATAAATTTAGGTACACAAGTCGCAGCTCTTGCTAGTAGAGAAAGTGGATCCTCTATGAAGCAGTTAGGCGAAACTATTAAACAAGTATTGGATAGAGATCCTGAGTGGATTAAGTTGCACAGACAAAGAATCACCTCTTCCGGGTCACCAGAAAAAGACATTAGTTTAATTGATGTCGCTATTAAAGAAAGAGAAGCTTTTGACTTAGCTTGTTCAAATCAGTCCATTCGTGCTGCAGACACAATAAGGCAGTTTATTAATACGAAAGAAAGTTTTGTAAAAGACGATCAAGCATGGTTCTTACAATTGTCCGCGTCATACCTTTACAACGGTGATAAAAGTCGTTCTATGGAAGTCCAGCTTGCAGCACACACAAAAAACACATTCTTGTTAAAGCCTCCAAGCGGAATTAATTATAAGAAATTAACATCTAAGCAGACAAGGCAAGCATTAAAGATAAAACAGTTTATTAGTTCATTTACAGAGGCGAATTCGATTGTGCTTCACGTTACAAAACTATTGGATGATATAGCTTTCAAACCAGATTCATCTACACTATTCGAGCGCTCCTTCACTCGATTAGGAGAATGTCTAGGGTTTGATACACAACAACCAGAAGCAGAGTTTAACAATGGATGCGACATTTTATGGAATATTTATGATGATGAGTTCCTTGTGATAGAAGCTAAAAACGAGGTTAAGACAGAAAGAGACTTAATTTATAAAAGTGAGAGCGAACAGATTTCCTCCAGTGATAACTGGTTCAAGAAACATTACCCAGATAAAAATGGAACACCAGTATTAATTCATCCATCAAATAAATTACATCACGAAGCATTTACTCCTTCTAACACGGGGATTATTAATGAGAAAGGTTTAGGAGAATTGAAAGAGAATGTAAATGGATTCTTTACAACTCTCGCCCAAAGAGAACCACACTTGTGGACGCCTGAAGAAATATTGGGAATCTTGAAAACTTATATGTTGGAGAGAAGACAATTATCAACTTATTTAACGCCAGTTGAGGAGAAATGATAATAATCTACTTTCAACAATATTTTTTTGATATGTTGAATCTTTGATCCCAGATGGAAGATGGCACATGAGTTGCCATCTATCCTGGGTCCTATTTAATTTACATAGTTTTTGTTTCCTTTAATTAAAATAATTAGTTTTGTATGTGTACAAACTAATTACCTTAACAAACTTGGAGATAAACTAGAAACCTAAGGTATTCTAAGTAACCATAGAACTCAATCCTTTTTCATATGTAACCCATCCCCCTAGGGGTTTCCATAAAATCTTAATTTATGTAATATTATGAAGGGTTGTCTTTGTTTCTTATAGAAATAGAAATAGAAATAATAATATCTAGTAATTTACACTGGTCCTTTGGACGTGCTTTTTTCAAGAAAAATAATCATCAAGTTAAAGGAGTAGTTTATGAGTTATTTTATGACAACGCCTGCATACATAAGGGATAATCACCTTTTAAGGGAACCACAAATTGAAGCATATACAACAATTTATGAACATTTTAATGTAAGAAATAGTACAGAGCATGCTCTGGTAGTGCTACCAACAGGAACTGGTAAAACCGGTTTAATGGCTATTTCCCCCTACGAAATTTCAAATGGAAGAGTTCTGATCATCACTCCACAGACGGTGATAAGGGATTCAGTGCTGGGATCATTAGACTCAGCTGATGCTAAAAACTTCTGGTTATCCACGAGGGTTCTTAATAGTTATGATGAACTGCCTTCAGTAATTGAATACGACAAAAAACTTACTAATGGAATATTAGATCAATCCGATATAGTCGTATTAAATTATCATAAATTACAAGAAAGATTAGATTCCTCATTGGTTAAAAGGGTTCCATCAGATTACTTTGATTTTATAATTATTGATGAAGCACATCACGCGGAAGCAAGAACTTGGAAAAAGGCAATTGAATACTTTAATTCTGCAAAAGTTCTTAAAGTAACTGGTACACCTTTTAGAAGTGATGGGAAAAAATTAATGGTGAAGAGATATACTCATATAGCCTTGCGAGAGCAATGGAGAACGGATATGTTAAGAGTTTAGAAAAATTCGAACATATACCTGAAAGTATGTATTTTACTATAGATGAGGATGACAGTACCTATTATTCTCTGGATCAAATTAGAGATATGAATCTAAGAGAAGAAGATTGGATTAGGAGAACTGTTGCTCTTTCCAGAGCAAGTAATGAAAGGATAGTTGATTTATCAATAAAACACTTGAATCAGAAAAAAGGATTAACAGATAACCCGCATAAGATAATCGCTGTCGCTTGTAGTATAAAACATGCTTCTCAAGTCCAAGAAATTTATAAAGAAAAAGGATACGAATCAGCAATTGTTCACAGTGCCTTAGATTCTACTGAGAAAGAAAAACAATTTTCCAAAATCGATAACCATGAAGTAGATGTAGTTATTAACGTCTCGATGTTAGGAGAAGGATATGATCATAAGTACCTTTCCATAGCTGCTATTTTTAGACCTTTTAAGACTCTTCTTCCATACGCCCAATTTGTAGGAAGAGTACTAAGATCTATTCAAAATGAGGACGGTTCTTATAACGAAGAAGATAATATTGCATCTGTAATACACCATTCAGAATTAGGGTTAGAGGAGTTGTGGGATTATTACAAAAAAGAAAAGAAAAAAAGAGATGCAATACGAAAAATAAAGCTTGATCGTGAACCCATACAACCTGGAAAAAATCGCGATGTTTCTTTCGGAGATGCAAATGAATCAGAACAATCATCAACGGAGAAAGATGCATTCATAGAAACTGAATTAATGAGACAGAGAAAGAAAAAAATTGAGGAAGAAAACCAAAAAATCAAGAAGCTACAAGAAGAATTAGAAATAGATGAAGAAGTAGCAAGAAATATTTATAAACAGACCTTAAAAAGTAAAAATAAAGAAAAGTATTTACGCCCGGATAAACATTACCACAGGACTAGGCAGGACTTTGATAAACTAGTTAGAGAAGATATTGTTCCTTCAATTGCAGCTGACTTCAATTTAGAAATAGATGGTGTTGAACTGGTTAACAGGAAATTTTTACTACCTCGTAAATATGCGTTCCTATACAGATCTTCAAAAAATAATGGTGCTTTACTTGGAAACTATTTTAATTTATCATTAAAAAATCAAATAGGAGATAAACGGGACAACTGGGAGCTCGAGGATTATGATAAAGCTATAGAATTAGCCCGTGAACTTGAAGCGCATATTCGAGATATGCTAAAAAAAGAGCTTTAGGAGGAATAAGATGAATGAACTTTTGGAACAACTTTATGATGAAATGTATTCTCCAAAAATAACACCTGAGGAGTTAGTTAAAAATATTCAATTAGAGAATTATTTTGGCCTGAACATTACTAAATCTAATGGCGAAATTATTGCTGAAACTAAATGTTATTTACCTGACGAGAGAATAGCAATATACACTTACACCTTTGACGAAAAGAAGAACTTAAACTCTCTCACTTCATTGGTAGACGAATATACCGAAACCTTATATGATCGTAAAAATGCGATTAATGAAAAATATTTAGAACTTAAAAACCTTTTAAAAGAGAATACAAAAGCTGCTGTTTAGCCCCTGAAATTTTCAGGGGTATTTTTTTACTGAAACAAGAACATTAGTTCGTATAATGCTTTTTAGGAAGGTTATAGTATGAATTTACCACTATACACAACAACAGCACTAGAAGATCGGAGATTAAATTGGTACAAATCTCATAATTATACGTTTTGATACAGTCCTTTATATGATACTATAATCAATGTATTACATAAATTTACAAGGAGGGTATTCATGAAAAAGTTCGTTAGGTTAATAACTATTTTCCTACTCTCACTGTCACTAGTGTACCAAGCCCCGAACACTGCCAGTGCAGCTAGTGGTTCTGAACGAGTCAAAGGAGACACTCGATATCAAACAGCAATCGCTATCTCGAAGAAAGGATGGCCTACAGGCTTAGAAACTAGCGAAAAAGCTGTAGTCTTAGCAAGAGCCGACAACCCTGCTGATGCGCTGGCTTCCGCAAGTCTTGCAGGCGTAAAAGATGCACCCATCCTACTCTCCAGCACGAAAACTCTTCCGAGTACCGTACATAATGAGCTGAAGAGACTTGGTGCTAAGAAAATCTATGTCCTTGGTGGGACAAACGCAATCAGTAATAATGTCATTTCTGATCTAAAAAGCAAAGGATATTCCGTAGAACGAGTAAGTGGGAAAAACCGTTTTGAAACGGCTGCTGCCATTAATAAAGAAGCAGGAACAGCCAGTAAAACAGAAGCTATATTAGTAAACGGCCTTACCGTCGCAGATGCTCTTTCAGCATCCAGCTACTCCGCTATAAATGAGGTCCCTATTTATCTTTCAACAGATGATAAAATACCGGCAAGCTTACCGAGCAATATCAAAGAAGTTACAATCTACGGTGGTACTGGTGTTGTAAGTCCAAGTATCGAATCTTCTCTAAAGCAAAAAGGAATTAAAGTTAAACGTATCTCCGGAAAGAACCGTTACATTACTAACATCAACGCTGCTAAAGAACTGAGCACCTCAAATAAAGACTTCTTGCTTGTAAGGGGTACTTCTACAAGTAAGACAACAGAAGATTATCCGGACGCCGTTGCAGCTTCTGGTTTAGCTAACAAACTAGACATGCAAATTGTTCTTTCTCACCCTACTTCTACAATTTTAGAAACACGCGAATACCTTTCTACTATCGATGGTAAAGCTCTTATTCTAGGTGGCACCAACGCAATTTCTAACAAAGTAGCTTCAAACTTGTTGACCGTTGGTGATATGAAGGTTCACTTTATTTATGTCGGACAGGGAGACAGTACTTTGATACAAACTCCTAATGGCAAGAACATTCTCATCGATGCAGGTAAACGCGGCGCCGGTGATGATGTGGTTTGTTACTTAAAAGATAATGGAGTTAAGACTTTGGATCTTGTAGTAGCTACACACCCAGACGCTGATCACATTGGCGGTCTAATTGATGTACTGAACGAGTTTCCTGTTAAACAAGTTGTAGACAGTGGTAAAGCACACACGTCTCAAACTTATCTAGATTACCTTAACCTTGTTGATAAGAAGGACATTCCTTTTAAGGTTCCTAAGGTTGGTTCCTATTTGAATGTAGATCCACTTATTGATATTCAAGTTCTTAATAACGGAGAAGGTTATTCTGATAACAACAATGCTTCTGTTGCACTCAAAGTAACCTATGGCGATATGGATTATCTTTTGACTGGTGATGCGGAAGCAGAAGCTGAATCAAATATGGTAGAACGCTTCAACGTTTCATCGGAAATTTATAAAGTAGGTCATCACGGATCAAGTTCAAGCTCTACACCTAAGTTCTTGAGTGAAGTGGCCCCTGAATTTGCAGTTATCTCTGCAGGTATTGATAATCCTTATGGACACCCTGACAGTGAAGTAATTAACAGACTTAGAGGACTTGGATTAGATTATTCAACTATTTGGGAACTGAATGGTGAAGATGTAGTTGTTTCAACAAACGGTAACAATATGTCAGCAAGCTCCTCTCCATCAGCTTGCGGGTCAGAGGAGCCAGCTCCTGAACCAGACCCTGATCCAATTCCAGATCCGGAACCAACCACAGGAAAGCTTGATATTACTAACTTAGATCTAGATGCTGAAACGGTTAAGATTAAGAACATTGATAGCCGCGACATTTCTATGGATGGCTGGAAGTTAGTCAGTGTAGATGGCAACCAAACCTACTACTTCCCAAGTAACTACACGCTTAAGAAAGGCGCTACAGTTACAGTAACATCAGGAAGGAATTCATATGAAAGTCGTCCAAGTGTTTTACAGTGGTCTAAAGCATACCTCTGGGATAATAACGGGGATACAGCAAGACTCTATGACCCTCAAGGGGGATTAATTGATGAGCTCAGACGGTAAATATACGGTTGACCAATTTGAAGGCGATTATGCTGTTCTCCTCTTTCGTCCCGACGAAAGCATTGTCGTGAATGTGAAGAAACAAGAATTACCACCTACTGTTAAAGAGGGTGACATTCTTCATGTCTCTTTCAATAGTCAAAACGCAGTTACATCCGCAGTAATACTAGAAGATGAAACTAAATCAGCCAGGAAAACTGCAGAAGATCTTATAAAAAAACTTCGCAATAAATAAGCATCACCTTGGTACCTGAGAATATATCAGGTACTTTTTTATTTGCAAAATAAGAACGTTTGTTCGTATAATGTCACCAAGGATGGTGACTAGTATGAATTTCCCAAACTTTACGACAACAGACTTAGAAGACTGGGTATCCAACTGGTACATAAAATACCGAATTACCCAACCAAATGAAATCGATATCAAAAACTAGCTATGAGGTATGAGATTTTTATTCATTACAAAGACATGGATAGTAAATATGTCCGGTTTGGCCGGTATCGTGAAATTGTGCTCGATACAAAGCTAGATCCCACAACACAAAGAGAACAGTTTTTTCATGAGCTCTGTCATGCCATTCGGCATGTTGGTAAGCAAACAATGATGCCAGAGGCTTTCAGAGAGCTTCAAGAGCGTGACGCGAGACACTTCACCCTCTACGCTGCTCTTCCCTATCACATGGTCAAGAATTACGATCTGGAGGACCCTGATCTACTTGACCGGTGGGCGTATGACTTTAAAGTGTCTTATGAGTTGTGTGAAGAACGTTTGGAGCAGATTAAAAGGCGTGCATGTTGTACCAACCATTTTTAGGTCAGTAAGTAAACTGGAAGGAAGAGGTGATTCTATGGGAAACATTGAGAAGCGAGGTAAGAATTCATTTAGACTTTCTGTAATAACCGGCTATGACGCCAAAGGAAAACCTATCCGTGAAAGGAAAAACGTAAAAGTAAGGACCAAAACGTTGGCACGTCAAGAATTAGCTAAATTTGAATCAGAAGTATTGAGTGGAGATTACTCCAAACCTAATTACACAAGGTTGGAAGACTTTTATCAGGAGTGGATTAAGAAGTACGCGGAAAACAGACTTTCCCCAAGAACTCTCAGAGAATACATGAGCATTATCGAGAAGAGAATACTCCCTGATTATGGTCATCTAAAGTTGTCGGATATAAAAGCTATGCATGTCGTTAACTTTCTGGATGATTTAAAGGACACGACCAAGAGATTAGATGGTAAGGAAGAGCCTTTATCCTCTTCCACCATTAGAAACTGCTACAAGGCATTTAAGAGCCTTCTCACCGCTGCAGATGAATTTGAGCTAATAAAGGATAATCCCGCTCGAAATATTAAGCCACCAACCGTTAAGCAAAACAAGCCCCTCTCTTATTCCAGAGAGAAAATTGATCACCTCATTAGTTGTATAGGCCAGGAACCTTTCGAAAAACAGGTTATGTTTTGGATTGCATTTGTAACTGGCTGTCGTGAAGGTGAACTTGTTGCATTAGAAGAAAAACACATACTTAGTGAAAAGAGTGCTATTCGCTTTGAGCAGTCACTCTCTCAGCAACCTGGCGGAGAGTTACTTATAAAGGGTATTAAGAATGGTATGGAGGGTACTGCTTCCATTCCCCAAGAACTGCTGGATATGGTTAACCAAATAAAGAACCGGAGAAAAAAAGAGTTCATTCGAACCAGAGATATACAGTACGATCCAAATCGAGTTTTCCTTTTTGCTGACGAATTAGGTAAACCTATGAGGCCGGATAGTGTCAGTCAATGGTGGGGTAGATTTAGAAAACGTCACAATATCGACGGCTTAAGGTTTCATGATTTAAGGCACTACTCTGTCACTTATTTAATTCAGCAGAATGTTCCTACTAAGTCCATTAGCCAGCGTGTGCGTCACAGAAAGATTGGAACTACGATGGACATTTACGGCCACCACATTGAGGAAGTCGATCAAATGGCTGCTGAGCATTTTAATGTATTTTTCAAAAATGATTTTACGAAATAATTTTAGGTGCATTAATTAGAGATCCTAATTCAATTATGATCCTCTAAAAATCCTGCCCCATTTCTGCCCCAAATGGGGCTTTTTAATGAAAACAACCCCAATCAGCACACATAAAGAAAAACGCTGAATCCCTCGTCTAGCAAAGGTTCCAGCGTTTTTTCGTTAGCGTCCCAGGAGAGATTCGAACTCCCGACCCACAGCTTAGAAGGCTGTTGCTCTATCCAGCTGAGCTACTGGGACACAAGATTAAAATATGTATGGAGCGGGTGAAGGGAATCGAACCCTCATCATCAGCTTGGAAGGCTGAGGTTTTACCACTAAACTACACCCGCAGGTTATGTATTTTTTCGCCTCCATCAGAAGCGGACAAGAATTATTATATAAGGAATTTGGCTGAAAGTCAACAGGTTACAGCAAAGAAATTAATTCTTTGCTGTAAGGTCTGTTGAAAGAACCAATCCGTCCATTTTCTCCCCGTTCACATGATAGAACTGAAGGGTAGCTTCGGCCGGGTCATCCCATTCAAGGAGAGCATATGTCGGCTCTTCCCGATCTCTTGGAAGCCTTGCGCTTCCCGGGTTGATCAGGAGGACACCATCGACGACTTCCGCTCCCGCTATATGGGAGTGCCCGAAACAGGCGACCTGTGCTTCGTTTTCCTGCGCCTTGTACTTAAGAGGCATCAACGTCGTTTTTACCTGATGCAGATGGCCGTGCGTCACATAAAAAGTAACGTCTCCGACTGTTAACACTTGTTCATTTTCCATTTCCGGTTCAAAATCACAGTTTCCTTTAGCATAATAGAAGCCGTTCAACGTTTCTGATCCATAAGCGAGCTCTGAGTCGCCGCAATGGATCATCGCATCTGCGTCTTTATGCCTTGCTTTGATGACCTGAACTTCCTGTTCCAGTCCGTGGCTGTCGCTCATGATTAACACTTTAGGCACGCTGATCTCTCCCTTTTATGCCTCTTTCTCAAGCCATGCTTCCAACTGTTTGATAGCATGGTGTCTGTGGCTGATTGCGTTTTTTTCATCCGCGGTATGCTGTGCCATCGTTCGATCGGCGTTTTCCGGAATGAAAACCGGATCGTATCCGAATCCATTGGTCCCTTGTGGCGATTCCGCTATTCTACCTTCACAAGTACCGCGCTTCGTAAACGTATCTTGTCCCGGACGGGCGACTGCTACGGCACAGACGAAACGGGCTGTACGCTGATGAGATGGCGTATCGCCGAGCTCCCGGAGCAGCTTCTCCATGTTTTTTTTATCATCTTTCTCTAATCCAGCATATCTCGCTGAGTAAACCCCAGGCTCTCCGTCGAGTGCATCGACCTCAAGACCGGAGTCATCGGAGACGACGGGAATATTCCACTCTTTCATCATAGCTTCTGCCTTGATTATTGCGTTCTCTTCGAATGTCGTACCGGTCTCTTCAATATCAGGAGCATAATCAAAGTCAAGCAGAGACTTTACTGAAATGCCGTATTTCGAAAACATCTGCCTGAACTCCTGGGCTTTCCCTTCGTTCTTTGTCGCTATCAACAATTCTTTCATTATTTTGCCGCTCCGGATTTGTTACTGATAGTTTCCGCCCATTCTCCAATCGCTTCTTCCTGAAGGACGATTAAGTCAGAAACGCCTTTTTCGGCAAGAGAAAGCATCTTCTGCAGCTGCTGCATGGAGAAAGTAGCTTCTTCTCCCGTACCTTGAAGCTCCACAAATTCGCCTTTGCCTGTCATGATGACGTTCATATCGACTTGGGCTTTACTATCCTCTTCATAGCACAAATCAAGGATTTCCTTCCCGTCAGGCAGGACACCTACAGAAATCGCGGTCAGAAAGTCCGTAATCGGAAGCTCTTTCAGCGTCCCCTTCTTCACAAGTTTGCCTAAAGCAAGGACAACCGCTACAAAGGCTCCTGTGATGGAAGCTGTCCTAGTCCCGCCGTCCGCCTGGATGACATCACAGTCCACCCAAATGGTCCGCTCCCCAATCTTTTCCAAGTCGACAACGGCACGCAGGGAACGACCGATCAAACGCTGAATCTCCATCGTACGGCCGGAGACTTTACCTTTAGAAGATTCGCGGATGTTACGCTGCTCGGTAGCTCTTGGCAGCATGGCATATTCCGCTGTAATCCAGCCCTTTCCTTGACCACGTAAAAAAGGAGGTACACGATCCTCAACGCTGGCATTACAAATGACTTTCGTATCTCCAAAACTGATCAGCACCGAACCCTCCGGATGCTTCACATAGTCTGTCTCAATTGTTACGGTTCTCAATTCATTCACTTCTCGATGATCACTTCTCATCGATATCGACCTCCTTTTTCTTCACCATTATCCTTGCCCATCTTAACACATATTACCGCCGCCCGATAGTTCTAGCTAAATATAAAAAGCGCACCAAAAGTTCGAACTTTCGGAACGCTTCTTATCTTGTCGGCTTTCTACAATTCCTCTGCCCCGCTGATATCAGAACGGGAGACCGGCTCGGCAAGTGGCTGCCCGGATTCGGTCATCACCTGCTCTGCTCCATCCACGTGAACCTCAACCGATTCTACATCCTTAAGCTCTGTCAGACTCATGACGAGACTTGCCAAAGCTTCGTCGGATAAAGATGGGTTATCCTCGCCGCTCAGCAGTTTTTCATTAAAGGACACGGCGAGCACCCCGTTACTTAATTTCGAACTGACCATCTCCGCACCGTCATTAAACGGGTTCATGAGGGAAGTTCCCAGCTCAGGACCGTTCAGAAGCGCTTGTACCATTGCGGCATAATCATCATCGTTCTTCTCGATGCGCGTCGTGACCGGAACGTGGTAGACCTGATCTCCGTTTTGTGCCGGGAAGTAAACGGTGACTGCTTCGGAATTCATGATATCTGTGTTGACACCGATATGATTATTGATCCCGTCGGAACGGGAGACTCCTTCCGAAATTGGAGTCCCGTTGACAGGCATTTCTGTAAGCTCATGGCCGTTAACCCACAGCTTGATCCGATCGACACCTTCGAACTGAGTCAACGTGTACGTCATGGCTTGAAGGATCTTCTCTTCATCCTGTGCTTCATAATTCTTAAAGTCCTCGGATACGTCAACGACCAAGGTACCATCCTCCTGAGCATTTACTCCAAGTATCTCCGTCCCTGCAGGCAGGACAGCTTGGAATCCATTCGGAAGCAGGTTTGTAACCGGTCCGTCTTTAACCATATATTCCAAAGCCTGAGTCGCCACTTCCTTCGAGGCAGGAAGCTCTAACGTCTGTGGGGCGACCATGCCATTGGCATCCATCAAGTACAATTCCCTTTCTACCGTAGAAGCTGATTCCTCCTCTGTACTTTCCCCTTCTTCGGCTCCTTCTTCTTCGCCTTCTGCTGCCGGTTCTTCACTCTCAGCAGACGGCGTTGTCGTAACCGCCTCTTCCGGAGCATCCATCTTCTCCATTGATTGTTCCCCTTCAAAAAGGCAGCCGGAGAGCAGCCCTGTACACATTAATAATAGAAGCGCGATCCATAATGGTTTGTATCTGTATTTCTTCATAGCTTTCCCTCCCGAGATAGTTTGTACTACCATATATACGAGCACCTGGAGGGTTTAGACCAGATAAATTTTCATCCGAATATAAAAAAACCCCGCCCTCAATAGGCAGAGTTTTGAACATGTTCCAATTCTACAGTTTTCAGCACCTGTACCGGCTCATCAAACCAACTGTTCGCCACTACACGGAATTTCTCGATGTCACCGGTAGAGTAGAATTCGTGGACCGGCTGATGGTCCTCCGTCTCCAGCGCTTTTTGATAAGACAGGATCAGGCTTGCCTCCCGGGCGGTTTCCTCCCCAGAACTGATTACCTGGATATGGTTGCCCATCTCCCGTTGAACCAGATCCTTGATCAAAGGATAATGGGTGCAGCCGAGAATGAGCGTATCTATATGATTCATCTCCTTCAACGGCTTGAGGGTGTTGGAAACGATCCCTTCCGCTTCAGGTCCGGACAAGATACCATCTTCCACCATGGGTACAAACGGAGGGCAGGCGAGGTCATTCACGCGGATCGAGCGATCAATCGCCTTAAGAGCGTTCGGGTATGCACGGCTTTGAATGGTTCCTTCTGTCCCGATGACGCCGATCCGTTTATTCTGACTGACTTTGATAGCTGCCCGGGCGCCCGGCTCAATGACACCAAGCACAGGTATAGACAATTCTTCTTGCAGCTCCTTGAGCGTATACGCAGTCGCCGTGTTACAGGCGATCACAAGCATTTTAATGTTTTTGCTCAAAAGATAGTTGACCATCTGCCATGTGAACGCACGCACCTCTTCTTCTGAACGCGGTCCGTACGGGCAGCGCTTCGTATCCCCTAGATAGACAAACGTTTCTCTGGGCAGCTGTCTCATCAATTCCCGCGCCACCGTCAACCCGCCTACGCCGGAATCGATCACCCCTATCGGTCGTTTCATTGTTTCATCCCTCTTTTTCTCATTGTTGTCCCTCGTGCTCTGTCTCTTTCATTTCGGCATGCAGAACATGCAGCAGCCGATTCAGCGTCTCTACATCTTCTACCGGTACGTCTTTCAGTACATCTTCCAGATAGTTTTGACGTTTGGCAATTACTTCATGAATGATTTCCTCACCTTTGGACTGCACGTGAATGCGGACTACCCTGCGGTCCTTCGTGTCCCGCACCCGCTCGACAAGCCCGTTCTTCTCCATCCTGTCCACTAAATCCGTCGTCGTACTACACGCCAGATGAATATAGTTGGAGAGCTCACCGATCGTCATATCCCCCTTCTCCAACAGCCACTGCAGTGCAACAAACTGCGGGGCTGTGATCGGGTAATGATTCAGGATTTCCCGTCCTCTTTGCTTGATGATTCCGGATATGTATCTTAACTCTTTCTCTATATCTGCCACTATAGACGTCTGTTGTCTGTTAGACACAATCAGCACTCCTAACGAAAATACTTAATAAACTCCATTTTCACTCGTATTGGAGAAAAATTCAACATAAATGTTCCTTTTAAACAAAAAACCCTTTCAGGTATCAGTATAGTGACTATACCTGAAAGGACTCCGTACACCTCAAATAATCCCGCCACAACTTTCTATTATGGAGATTATAATTCCAGTTCACCCATCCGCAACAGCTCTACGACTGCCTGCGAGCGACCTTTGACCCCCAATTTCTGCATGGCATTTGAAATGTGATTCCGCACAGTCTTCTCTGAAATGAAGAGCTCTTTTGCGATCTCCCTAGTCGTTTTATCCTGCACCAGAAGCTCGAAAACTTCTCGCTCCCGCTTGGTAAGAATTTGTGTTGGCCGATAGCCGTCCTCCTTCACAAGCGTACCCCTCCTTGTTGTCTCTGAGCTGAACGAGGGGAATTATTTAGTCAATGTTATCGTATGAGGCATAAGGTTGCCCTGTGCTTCGCTTTCAAGATTTAGTCACAAGCCCGAGTTCCTGTGCTTTGAAGAGGGCTTCTGTACGGGATCTTACATTCAGTTTATTGAAAATCCCGGTAAGCGTGTATTCCACACTCCGCTGTGACATATGCAGCAGCTGGGCAATCTCACGGTTCGTTAAACCGGATGCCACTTCCTTAAGAATCGACTGTTCTTTCTCATTTAAGGAGAGGCCGTTATTCTTCTCTTTCTCCTCCGCATTTCCACTGACGCTTGCTTCTGAGCGGCGCAGCTGTTTAAAGAGATGAAGGGGAATAACGACTTCATCTCTTGCGGCGCATCGAATAGCGGTCAACAGCTGCTCACTTGTCGCGGTTTTGCTTACAAAACCGTTAATGTCTGCTTCGACCAGCATATTGAAGTGTGTGCTCAAGTCGAACCCTGTATAGATGAGAAGCTTGATGTCCGGATAGTTATTGCGTATTTTTTTCGCGAGTTCAATACCATTTATGCCGGGCATGTATAAATCCAGCAAAGCGATATCATAATCGTTTTCTTCCATAATGGAAAGAACCATTTCATTATCGTGGGTGACATCCACGACAAGATCTCCTTCTTGTTCCAGCATTGCTTTCGTCCCGGCTCCAACAGCCGGGTGGTCATCTACAATTAATACTTGCTTCATACATGGACCTCCTTGCTCGCCGTACAAGGAAAAGTAACAATTGTTTTAAATCCTTCCCCAGGCGATGTTTCTATCGATAAGTTTCCGTTTAAACCATTTACCCGCTGTTCAATTCCCGATAGGCCGATATGGGAAAATAAATCCCGTTGAACCGAGTAGTCCATCCCTCTACCGTTATCAGAATATAAAAGCATTACATGATCCTCGTTACTGGACAGCGACAGTTTTACGATCTTCGCATCGGAATGTTTCATCGCATTTGTCAACAGTTCCTGTACAATTCGGAAGATTGCCAGAATCCGCTCCTGATCCAATTCAGCGTCGAAACGCTCATGCGCAAAATACACCGTGAAATTAGAGCGGAGCTGATATTGCTGAATCAGATTTTTCAAGGATTGTACAAGTCCAAGCTCTTCTATGAAAGCAGGACGGAGCTCGTTGCATGTTTCTCTAATTAAATGAATGCTGTCAAGGAGTGACTCCTTATACATCAGCAGTTCTGAATGAAGACTCTTTGGAAGGTCTTTTCGCTGACTGATCAAATCGTCCATGCGCCGATATAAGTACAGCTGCTCCTGAAGAACCGTATCGTGCAGGTCAATGGAAAGCTGCTTCCTCTGATTTTCTGCGATCGTGAAAAGAAGTCGGGAAAGCCACGTTGGATACTTCTGTGTCTGATCGCTTCTCAGTTTGCGTAACTCCTTTACAAGATCCTCAATCAGGCTCATGTTCTGAATAGCGATGTTCGCATTATAGGAAATCGTCTGAAGGTACGTCTTCTCATCTCTGTTCAAGGATGTGTAGTCCTTCTTCCCTTTACACCACATCATCGTGACCTTATCCATGGTGTAACCTACGACGAACCCGAAGCCCTTATCCGTCTCGATAATGGAACCGATATCGTAAGAATAGTCTTGGTAATGGTTATCAAAATGATCAATGATATCCTGCGGAATGGGGTCATACACACAATAGACTTTTCTTCTATTATGTTTGGAATAGAAGTACATTTCCCGGACGTTCAGGACATTCTTTACCTCTTCGCGCATCACCCTCATCAGATCGACCGCGTTGGACTGTTCCTTCATATCCTGCGCCATCCGGTGCATACTTTCCTGGTAACTGTATCGTGCTGAGAACATATAGGGCTGCAGCCGGAAATCCAGAACTTCTTTGATGGATAAGAAAATGATAAGCACGATGTGATAAGAAAGATAAATTTGAACGTTCGTTACAATGGACATTTCCGCCTGTACAAAGAAGTTTGTTGCTGTTGTCAACAGAAGACTGGGAAGGGCCGATAACAGGGAATAGTACCGCACCCTGCTTATGACGAAATTGATATCAATCAGCCGCTCCCTCGTCACTAAGTATAGAAACGTTACAGGAAGTGCAAGCAGAAACATCGCCGCCAATTCCAACGAAATAACTTTGACGCCGAATACCAGCGCTGGAAGGAGATAAAGAGCTATATATGGACCGAAAGCGATGGTGATACCGATGGCCATGTACTTGAATATTGGTGCTTCCGGGAAGTCTCTGTGAATATAGAGCCCCCTGAAAACGATCAAGAACAGAACAATATATAGACCAAGCAGAAGATACGGCGGGACAGGATCAAACCATCCCGGGTAATCACGACGCATTAAAAAGAAACTTTCCGCAAGAGATACTGCTAAGACAAGCACGTATAAGCAGTAAACTACCTTCTTGGAAAACCAGGTTATTTTTAATTCTTTAAAGTAGTTATAAATAAATTGCATCAACATAACGGGAGCCGCCAGAAACAGGCTCGTGTTGAGAAAAAGACTGTACAAGTCATCCCGGACTGCCCCGCTGTTGCTGATGTATCCAGTGGCGATGGCCAAAAAGAACAAAATCAACTGCTTGGCTGAAAAGCGTTCCGGCACCCGTTTATGAACTAAATAAGAGATTCCTAATATAAATACAAAGAAAACAGCGGGAAGAATAATATATAAAGCCCAGTGCCACGGACTCGAGTGATCAATATGGTCGTATTGAATCTCCTCGCCTTGATATTGAACGGTGAAAGAAGAGGCCATCTCCACTTCATGGAACATGTTGACCGACCGGTGCTCTCCCGGATCCTTACCGTCAACAGAAAGCAGCTCTGCCCCTTCAGGAACCTGATGCTTGTCCCCCCAGCTGCCGCTCTGCACATCTGTCGTCACCCAGGTCCCGTCTTTAAATTCAACATCGATCCCGAGAAACGGCTGCGTGATGGATAATAAGATTAAGTAACAGGCAGATATAAGGAAGAACGCTAAGATTATCCACTGCTGCCATTTGAATTTCTGCAAGAAGACTCACCCTTTAACTAAAGTCAATCATTCCTATTATACTATCGATCTATCGACCATCAACCCCACGAACCCTCTTAGAGTCAAAAACCCCCTCCAGCCTGAGAAGACCGAAGGGGGTTTTTCCGCTTATATGCGTTTGTCACTTCCAAAGAAGCTCTTAAAGGATTCGATTGCTGTATCGCGGTTAAGTGCTGCGATGGATGTCGTCAAAGGGATCCCTTTCGGACAAGCCTGCACACAGTTCTGCGCATTACCGCAGCCCATTAAGCCTTCTTCATCCATGATCGTCTGCAGTCGCTCGCTCTTATTCAACTCTCCAGTTGGGTGGGAGTTAAATAGACGCACCTGCGATAGAGGAGCAGGACCAATGAAATCTGATTTGCTGTTAACGTTCGGACAAGCCTCCAAGCAGACACCACATGTCATACATTTGGATAGTTCGTAAGCCCATTGGCGTTTGCTTTCCGGCATCCTCGGTCCCGGACCAAGGTCGTACGTTCCATCAATAGGGATCCAGGCTTTCACTTTTTTCAGTGAGTCGAACATACGGGATCGATCGACAGCAAGGTCTCTATTGATCGGGAACGTGGACATCGGCTGCAGGCGGATCGGCTGTTCCAGCTGATCGACAAGCGCCGTACACGATTGACGCGGCGTGCCGTTGATGACCATGGAGCAGGCGCCGCAGACTTCTTCCAGGCAGCCCATATCCCAATAGACAGGCGTCGTCTTTTCGCCATCCGCATTTACGGGGTTACGACGAATTTCCATGAGAGCAGAGATGACGTTCATATTCTGACGGTATGGCACCTCAAACTTCTCTTCGTATGACGGCTCATCCGGATGATCCTGGCGGGTAATAATCAACGTAATCGTTTTATTTTCACTCATCATCCATGACCTCCTTTATTATTTACTCTTCGAATAGTCTCGTTTACGAGGTTCAATCAGGGATGTATCTACTTTGTCATAACGGAAGACCGGTTTATTGTTTTCCTTATCGTAGCTGGCGACGGTCGTCTTCAACCATTCTTCATCATTACGTTCCGGGTAATCAGGCTTGTAATGGGCGCCGCGGCTTTCGTTACGGTTATAAGCTCCCTGGGTAATAACACGGGCCAACTGCAGCATATTCCACAGCTGACGGGTAAACATAGCTCCCTGGTTACTCCACCTGGAAGTATCATTGATGTTGATCCGCTTGTATCGTTCCATCAATTCGACAATCTTCTCATCTGTTTTCAGAAGCTTGTCATTTTGACGAACCACAGTCACGTTATCCGTCATCCATTCCCCTAGTTCTTTATGAAGCTGGTAGGCGTTCTCATCGCCGTCCATCTTCAGAATTTCATCGAATTTCTCCTGTTCTTCCTTCACTTTCGCGTCAAAGAGCGTGGAAGACATATCATCAGCAAGCTTCTCCAGCCCGTCCAAATATTTCACTGCGTTCGGTCCTGCGACCATGCCGCCATAAATAGAAGAAAGCAGAGAGTTTGCCCCAAGTCGGTTTCCACCGTGCTGCGTGTAATCACATTCTCCAGCAGCAAAAATACCAGGAATGTTTGTCATTTGGTCATAGTCGACCCACATACCACCCATGGAATAGTGAACGGCAGGGAAGATCTTCATCGGTACTTTACGAGGATCTTCGCCTACGAACTTCTCATAAATTTCGATGATCCCTCCCAATTTGACATCCAATTCTTTTGGATCTTTATGGGATAGGTCCAGGTACACCATGTTTTCACCGTTAATACCAAGCTTCTGGTTGACACATACATCGAAAATTTCACGGGTTGCAATATCACGCGGCACCAAGTTTCCATAGGCCGGGTATTTCTCTTCAAGGAAATACCAAGGTTCGCCATCCTTATACGTCCAAACACGGCCGCCTTCCCCGCGGGCAGACTCACTCATCAGTCGGAGTTTATCATCGCCGGGGATCGCTGTCGGGTGAATCTGAATGAACTCACCGTTTGCATAATCGACACCCTGCTGGTAAAGAGCTGCTGCAGCTGAACCAGTATTAATGACAGAGTTCGTCGATTTACCGAAAATGATTCCAGGACCTCCGGTAGCCATGATGACAGCATCAGAAGGAAACGCCTTTATTTCATGGGAGCTGAGGTTTTGACCGATGACACCTCTGCCGACACCCGAATCATCGATAATGGCGGAAAGAAATTCCCAATTCTCATATTTTGTTACAAGGCCGTTTACTTCGTGTCTACGGACTTGTTCATCCAACGCATATAACAGCTGCTGCCCCGTTGTTGCACCGGCGAACGCTGTACGGTGGTGCTGTGTTCCCCCGAAGCGGCGGAAATCAAGCAGTCCTTCCGGTGTACGGTTGAACATGACCCCCATACGATCGAGCAGGTGGATGATCCCAGGCGCCGCTTCACACATAGCCTTAACAGGTGGTTGGTTGGCAAGGAAGTCCCCTCCGTAAACCGTATCGTCAAAGTGTTCCCAAGGAGAGTCCCCTTCTCCTTTTGTGTTAACCGCCCCGTTGATACCGCCCTGGGCACAGACAGAGTGAGAACGTTTAACAGGAACGATCGAGAGCAAATCCACGTGAACCCCTTGTTCAGCTGCTTTAATTGTTGCCATTAGGCCGGCAAGTCCTCCACCGATAACAACAATATTTTTATTAGTCATGATTGAAGCTCACTCCCTTGAATACTATAAATCGATCAAAGTTATGTTTCTATAAATCTATTATATTCCGTATGCGAATTGAATCAGTGTACGTACACCTACGTAAGAAATCGCCAGGAAGACGATGATGCTTACATAAGTCATGATCTTTTGAGAGCGTGGAGAAACAGTGATTCCCCAGCTGACAAAGAAGGACCATAGACCGTTAGAGAAGTGGAAAGTAGTTGAAACCACCCCTACTATGTAGAACCAGAAGAAGAACGGTTCAGTAAGGATACTCTCCATCAGTTGATAGTTCAGATCCGCCCAGCCAAAGCCGATGGCAATTCTTGTTTCCCATACGTGCCACGCAATGAAAATGAGCGTAATAATTCCTGTAATCCGCTGAAAGATGAACATCCAGTTTCTGAAATAACTGAAATTGGAGATGTTACTCGTAGCTGTGAATGCAATATACACCCCATAAATAGAGTGGAAAAGTAGTGGTAAAAAGATAATGAAAATCTCCAGTACATAACGATATGGCAGACTCTCCATAAAGTGAGCCGCCGCGTTGAATGCTTCTGGACCACGTGTTGCAAAATAGTTCACAGTCAAGTGTTGGATCAAAAAGATCCCGATCGGTACTACTCCTAGCAGTGAATGCAGTCTTCGATTGACGTATCCGCGTGTTCCCGCCATATTTACCCCCCTCAGATGATAACTGATTGAAAATGAACATTATTCAGACAGTTAAGCGCTTTAATAACGCTTAAAAAAATAATAGGAAAAGCCCCAAATTCCCAAGTTGTCTGACCAATGTGCAATTTGTGACAAGTTCATTGTACTTCTATCCTTTATTAGCGTCAAGAAAGCTAATCCATATATTGCTCAAAAAAACACATTTATTTCCTATTCCCTTCATATCCCTTCTTTTTGTTCACTTTTTTGCCATCGCCCCCGTAAAAATACAGAAAGGATATTGCGGACTTTTTCGTTTCGAGTGATAATGAGGGTAGAAAGGAATGAGCGTTTTGAAAGAATCTACGAAGTTAACAACGAGCAACATTTCATCGCTTGTAGGCACAGGGGCCGGATTCGACCTGATGCGGTACTACACCTTACCGGATTTCTTAGGGAAAGACGCCCCTTACCTTCTCTACTACATGGGTAAAAACATGGCAAGACAAACAGAAATGGAAACCTTTGATGAACTTTATGAGTTTTTCCAGTACATGGGATGGGGAGAACTTGTTCTCATTCACGATAAGAAGAAAGAAATGCTGTTTCATTTGAAGGGCCACATCATTGAGAAGCGCCTTCATCAAAAGCTGTTCCCCGTCGAGTTTCGTTTGGAGTGCGGCTTCTTATCAGAAATGATCCAAGCGATCGCAGGCGATACATACGAGTGTTTTGAAGAATTGGATAAAAAACAAAATTTGGTGGAAATAAAGGCGCTGAAAGGCTGAAGGTGCTTAACTCCGACCATAAAAAGAAGAACCAGCTGTCATTCAGCTGGTTCTTCTTCATTTAAATGGTCAAGAATCGTCTGCGCGACCGGTTCGGGTACACCGAGCTTCGTAATTTCAGTCGGGTCCGCTTCTTTAATGGCCTGTATAGATTTAAAATGACGGAGCAGAAGCCGTCTGCGTTTTTCCCCTACGCCGGGGATGCTGTCCAATTCCGACTGGATCGCTCCTTTTCCGCGCAGCTGTCGGTGAAAAGAAATAGCAAAACGGTGCACTTCATCCTGAATTCTTTGGACAAGGTAAAACTCCTGCGATTTCCGGTCAAGATCTATCGGGACAGGCGGTTCTCCATAAAGAAGTTCACTCGTCTTGTGTTTATCGTCCTTCGCCAACCCGCAGAGCGGGACGTCAAGACCCAGCTCATTCTCCAGGACGTCAAGAGCCGCTGTCATCTGCCCTTTCCCGCCGTCCACTACAATAAGATCCGGAAGAGGGAGATTCTCTTTAAGAACCCGCGTATATCTTCTTCGAATGACCTCCCGCATGGTCTCATAATCATCCGGCCCTTTTACGTCTCTTACCTTATACTTTCTGTATTCCTTCTTATTCGGCTTTCCATCAATAAATACGACCATCGCAGACACCGGATCCGCTCCTTGGATGTTCGAGTTATCGAAAGCTTCTATCCGGTGCGGCGTTTCGATATGCAGATGGCTGCCCAACGACTCCACGGCTTTAATTGTCCGCTCTTCATCACGCTCAATCAAGGCGAACTTCTCCTCTAAAGAAATCTGGGCGTTCTTCCTGGCGAGTTCCACCAGTTCCTTCTTACGCCCCCGCATCGGAATATGGACTTTCGTATCCAACGCTCCTTCCAGAACATTCACATCCGTAGCCACAGGGACCAACACCTGCTTCGGATACGGATGATTTTGATGGAGATAAAATCGTCCGATATAGCTGAGGAACGTCTCTTCCGGGTCGTCAAAAAATGGAAAAAGAGCGACGTCTCTTTCAATAAGCTTCCCTTGACGCACGAAGAATACCTGAACACACATCCATCCTTTATCCACAGCATAACCAAAAATGTCTCTGTCTACTTGATCGTTCATCGTCATTTTCTGCTGTTCCATGACCGATTCAATATGTTCGATTTGATCCCTTAACTCCTTCGCACGCTCAAAGTCCAGCGCTTCCGAAGCCTGAAGCATCTTGTTCTTCAGGTCTTTCTTGATCTCTTTATGTCCTCCGCTCAGGAAAGAGGTGATGCTCTGTACGATGTCTTCATTTGTTTCCTTGGAAACAGGAAATTCACAGGGGCCGAGACACTGATGCATGTGGTAATACAAACAAACACGGTCCGGCATCGTATTGCACTTCCTAAGAGGATACAGTCGATCAAGAAGCTTCTTCGTTTCACGAGCGGCAATAACGTTCGGGTACGGTCCGAAATACTTCCCTTTATCCTTCTTCACGTTTCTCGTGACAATGAGGCGAGGATGACGTTCTCCTGTTACTTTCAAGTATGGATAGGTTTTATCATCCTTCAACAGGACATTGTACTTGGGGTCGTACTTCTTAATTAAGTTCATCTCGAGAATTAGGGCTTCAATTTCAGAAGTCGTTACAATATACTCAAAGTTTACAATTTCCCGCACCAGCCTCTGGGTCTTCCCGTCATGAGCGCCGGTAAAATAAGAGCGTACGCGGTTTTTTAAAACTTTGGATTTCCCCACATAAATAACGGTATCGTTCTTATCTTTCATCAAATAGCAGCCGGGTTGGTCGGGCAGAACGGCCAGTTTCTCTTTAATAATTGAATTCATACACGTTCACCCCATCCCTTCAAGAAGTTATATATTGAAAATACCACAATGGCAGGAAATTATGCATGTTAAAAGCCGCGCTGCTGAGCAGCGCGGCTTGAAAGGAATGGTATCCCCTTATGCGTGTTTCGAAACCAATTCAGCTAGAGCTTCCTTAGGTTGGAATCCGATTACTTGATCAACGACTTGACCGTCTTTGAACAGAAGCAGTGTCGGAATACTCATAACACCGAATTTGCCGGCTGTTTCTTGGTTTTCATCCACGTCAAGTTTGACGATTTTCACTTTGTCGCTCATTTCAGCGTCCAATTCTTCAAGGACAGGAGCGATCATTTTACATGGACCGCACCATGGTGCCCAGAAGTCTGCAAGAACAAGTCCTTGACTTGTTTCTTCGGTGAAGTTTTGGTCAGTTGCTTTTACAATTGCCATACAATAATTCCTCCTCGACCTTTTAAGTCTGTTTAGAGTATATCACTATCTATTTTTAGTGACTAACAATTTGTTTATACCTTATTTAAACATGTATGAAAGCCGAAGCCAAATATTTGGCTTCGGCTTCTAAGTTCAGCTTATGCATTCACTTTTATTTGTTTCACTTCTTCAATCAATTTTGGTACGACATCAAAAAGATCTCCGACAATCCCGTAATCCGCGACGTTGAAAATATTCGCTTCCGGATCTTTGTTGATGGCGACAATGATTTTAGAGTTCGACATACCGGCAAGGTGCTGGATCGCTCCTGAAATTCCGCAGGCAATGTACAAATCAGGCGTAACGACTTTTCCGGTCTGACCGATTTGGAGGGAGTAATCACAGTATCCTGCATCACACGCTCCACGGGAAGCTCCCACTGTCCCGCCAAGGACTTCTGCAAGCTTCTCTAATGGTTCAAATCCTTCCGCACTCTTCACGCCTCTGCCTCCGGCCACAATCACTTTCGCCTCTGATAGATCGACACCGTCTGAAGATTTGCGAATAACATCTTTAATGATTGTACGAATGTTAGAGATCTCTACATCTTTCGTGGAGACGTCCCCGGTCAGAGAATCGTCACGGGTCAGAGCTGGTATGTTGTTAGGACGGATCGTTGCAAAAATGAGACCCTCCGTGATTTTTTTCTTTTCAAAAGCTTTCCCGGAATAGATGGGACGGGTGAAAATCGTTTCTCCACCTTCCACGACGACCTCCGTCGCATCAGATACAAGACCGGAACCCAGTTTGCTTGCCAGTTTCGGCGCAAGGTCTTTTCCTACTGCCGTATGACCAAGGACGATCCCGTCCGGCGATTCATCCTGAATGACTTGATGGACTGCCTGACCGTGCCCGTCAGATGTATACGTTTTCAATTCTGGGTTTGAAATAGTGATGACCCTCGCTGCACCATGATAAACCATTTCCTGTCCCATCGCTTCGAGGTTACCATCACCGCACAAAACTCCGACGACTTCTCCACCGTCGCTGATCAAATGAGCAGCCGCGATCGCTTCGAACGTGACATTACGCAGGCTTCCTTCTCTTGCTTCTCCGATTACCAGTACCTTCTTACTCATAACCATTCTCCTCTCCCTTCTCTATTTACAGTACTTTCGCTTCTGTTTTCAGTAAGGAAACAAGTTCTTTCACCTGTTCATCCACTTCACCTTCAAGAACTTTACCTGCTTCTTTCTCAGGAGGAAGGTATATTTCCACCGTCTTTGTTTTCGCCTCTACATCGTCTTCTTCCAGATCCAAGTCATCCAACTCCAGTTCCTCGAGTGGTTTTTTCTTGGCCTTCATAATACCCGGGAGAGAGGGATAACGAGGTTCGTTAAGCCCTTGCTGACAGGTGACAAGAAGTGGCAGAGACGTTTCGACTTTTTCCACATCTCCCTCAACATCGCGTTCGATTTGGACCGTCGTGCCATCGATTTCTATATTTGTAATCGTCGTTACACAAGGGATATCCAGTCTTTCCGCTAAGCGGGGACCGACTTGCCCACTGGCTTCATCGATCGCAACATTTCCACCTAAGATGATATCCACGTTTTTATCTTCAAAGAAGGCTTCTAATATCTTCACGGTCGTAAAAGCATCCCCGTCTTCCAGATCATCCTCCGTATTGATCAATACAGCTTTATCCGCTCCCATTGCAAGTGCTGTACGAAGCTGTTTCTCGGACTCTTCTTCCCCGATCGTCACGACCGTCACTTCTCCCCCGTGAGCGTCGCGGAGGGTGATCGCTTCCTCAACGGCATACTCATCATAGGGGTTGATGATAAATTCCGCACCGTCCTCCTGGATGGCTCCGTTTTTAACTGCTATTTTCTCTTCCGTATCAAACGTCCTCTTCAACAACACGTAAATATTCATCCTTCATACCCTCCAGTACTATTGATCTCGGAACGCAGGGTTCCGTTTTTCGATAAACGCTTGAATTCCCTCTTTGGCGTCCTCATTGCCGAACACGGCACCGAATGCCTCTGCTTCTGCCCTTACGCCTTCTTCCAAACGGGAGGTGTGGGCATAAGGAATCAACTTCATGACCTGATGGATGCCGGGGCCGCTCTTAGCAGCTATCTTCGCAGCAAGCTTTTCAGCCTGTGCGTGCAGCTCTTCTACAGGATAGCTGTGGTTGGCGAGACCAAGCCGGACAGCATCCTCCCCCGAAATCGGGGTCCCTGTAAGTATCATTTCATAAGCCTTTGCCACTCCTACATAACGCGGAAGACGCTGCGTCCCTGCGAAACCGGGCAGAATCCCGAGATTCATTTCAGGAAGACCAAGCTTGGCATCCGAAGAAACGACCCGGATGTGACAAGCCATGGCAAGTTCAAGCCCGCCTCCCAAGGCAGCCCCGTGAATGACGGCGATGACTGGAATGTGGAACTTCTCAATCCGGTCGAAGAGCTGCTGTCCTCTGCCGGCAAGCGCCTCATAGTCGGACGCCCCCTGTAAAGAGGTGAATTCTTTAATATCCGCGCCCGCTGAGAAGAACTTCCCTTCCCCTTTCAAGAGGATTGCTTTTACGGATTTGTCTGCTTCTATTTCGTTCAACTGTTGTTCTAAATCCTTTAAAATTGCGGATGATAAGGCGTTCGCAGGGGGACTTTCTATAGTGACCTCCGCAACATTACCTTTGACTTTACATGCCAGTGTGGACAAAGCGATTCGCTCCTTTATGATGAATGATTACGGGTCAACCCACGAATGATCAAGCTATGGACTTCTTCCGCCTGGTCTGCTATGTTATAGCGCTGCTCGTTCATTACCCAATTTGTCACCGTCTCATCCATCGTTCCGAAAATCATCTGACGAACGAGACGGCGGTCCAAATCGCTCCGGAACAGCTTTTCCTCTACACCTTCTTCCACGATCTGATCGATGACATCCAAATATCTTTTCAATACCTGGTTGATCTTCAACCGCAGGTCTTTGTTGGATTGTCTCAACTCCAATTGTGTGACGACCGCAAGATGGTGGTCCGCTGCCAGCTGCTCATAATGTGTTTCGATCAACGTTAAGAGCTTCTCTTCCGCTGACTGCTTCGAGGTTGTTTCCTGCTCGATCCTTTCGATGAATTGCCCCATCTTTTCCTGGAACAAAGAAACGAGAATATCCTCTTTGTTTTTGAAATAAAGATAGATGGTTCCATCTGCCACTCCTGCTTTTTTGGCTATCTTTGATACCTGTGAGGAATGGTAGCCATTTTCAGCAATGACTTCGACTGCTGCATCTATAATTTGTTTGAACTTTGGTTTGTCTTTCTTCATGAATATCTCCTGCCCATCTTCACTGAAAATGAATGAATCATCATTCATCTATTATTCTACATACAGGAGAATATTCTGTCAACTTTCTTCGAGAAATTTACTGGATGCTCTCTGCATCCTCATATTTCTGCCGCTCCTCTTCCACTAACGACCGCCTCAGTATTTTACCTACAGCCGTCTTGGGAAGTTCCTCCCGGAATTCATAGAGCCTCGGTACTTTATAAGCGGCAATATTTTTTCTGCAGTATTCATTTAATTCTTCTTCCGTGATGTCGCTTCCTTGTTTTTTCACGATAAAAGCTTTGACGGTCTCTCCTCTGTAAGGGTCCGGCACACCGACAACGACTGCCTCCTGAATCTCCGAATGCTCATAAAGTACCTCTTCGACTTCTCTTGGATAGATGTTATAACCTCCGGCAATGATCATATCCTTTTTCCGATCAACAATGTAGAAATATCCGTCCTCGTTCATGTACCCCATGTCACCTGTCCGGAACCAACCGTCCTCGCTCAACACCTGAGCTGTTTCCTCCGGCTTATTCCAGTACCCTTTCATCACCTGCGGTCCTTTGACGGCGATTTCTCCTATTTCACCAAAAGGAGCTTCCACATCAGACTCCATTTGAATAATTTTGGCATCTGTATCCGGCCAAGGGATTCCTACACTTCCACTCACCCGTTTGCCCCAAATCAAGTTGGAGTGTGTCGTCGGTGACGTTTCCGTCAAACCATACCCTTCGACAAGCTTACCTCCGGTAACCGCCTCGAAACGTTCCTGTACTTCCACTGGAAGCGGCGCAGACCCGCTGATACACGCTTCAATAGAAGAAAGATCATATTTCTGCAGATTCGGATGATTGAGAAGAGCGATATAGATAGTAGGCGCTCCGGGGAATAAAGTAGGCTTTCTTTTTTCAATCACTTTCAGCACGTCTTCTGCTTCAAACTTCGGCATCAGAATGATTTCATTAGCCATCATGACTGAAAGGTTCATGACAGAGGTCATCCCGTACACATGAAAAAAAGGAAGTATTGCAAGAACAGACTCTTTCCCTTCTTCACATTTATACAGCCATTTCTGTGCCATTTGAGTATTAACTACCAAATTGTAATGGGTGAGCATGACACCTTTCGGAAACCCTGTCGTTCCTCCTGTGTACTGCAGCAGCGCCAAATCTTCCACGGCATCCACGTCCACCGCTTTGAAGGAATGGTTCTTCTTCAGCACGCCGGGCCACAAATGAGTATCCATCGACTGCTCCGGCTTAACCAATACTTGATACTGCCGCTTTTGGATGAACGGATAGATTTTATTTTTCGGGAAGGGGAGATAATCCTTTATACCGGTCACAAGGATATGTTCCAGCGAAGTCTCCGCTTTTACATTTGCGGCTTTAGGGTACAGAATATCGAGGCAGATGATCATTTTCGCCCCGGAATCCTTCAATTGATATTCCAGCTCTCTTTCCATATAAAGCGGGTTTGTCTGTACTACAATTCCTCCTGCCATCAGTACCGCATAGTAAGAGATGACCGACTGTGGACAGTTGGGGAGCATGATCGAAACCCTATCCCCCTTCTCCAAACCAAGATATTGGAGATAACCGGCCACGGTGACAGCCTGTTCGTAGACTTCCTGATACGTCATTTCCTTCCCCATAAAATAAAGCGCTTTCTTTCCTCCGTGACGTTCGGCGCTTTCTTTCAAATAATCGTGGATCGGACGCTTATCGTAATCGATTTGGACAGGGACCTCCGGCGGATAATATTGATGCCAAGGACGCTGAAAGGTTGTCATACGTAAATGCCTCCCTTATTTAGGTCTTCTACTCCATTATAACTATTCAACCGGGACATTTGAAATATAATTTCTAATTTTGAAAATATTTCAAACGACATTTTTCGCACAAAACTGTAAAAAAAGCTCTTCTGTTAAGAAGAGCTTTCATAAGATGAAGAAAAGGACACCAATAAGTAAAAATAATGCAGCTACGACCAACAATATTCTCGCCAGCGTTTCCATGGCTTCCCCCTTAAATGATATTCGCACCAATGACGTAGGAAAGTCCGACAGAAATGACAAGGGAGATAAATCCTACCGCACGGTTATCCTCTTCAATTTCCCGATCGATTTTAAAAGAGGGAGTGAGAAACTCAAAGATGAAGTAGCCGAATAACAGAAGAACGAAGCCGTAAAGGCCCCACCCCATCGTCATCAGCAAGGAGTCATTATGCTGGATGGAGAAGCGGAAGATATTCGCCACTCCGAATATCTTACCCCCTGTAGCCATTGCCACGGCCATATTCCCCTTTTTTATCTCTTTCCAATTATTATAGGATGTTACTGCTTCGAATACCGCCATGGAAACGACCAGACAGAGAACGACGACGCTGTATCTGGCTGCGGTTTCCACAAGCGTAATTTCCCAAAAACCATCCATACTTCCTGCTCCTTTCTCTACTGAAGTTTAACGGAGCTCCAAGACGGTGACCCCGCTGCCTCCTTCGTTCATGCCTCCGGCACGGTGTCCGGAAATACTACGATGGTTCTTTGCGAAATTCTGAACACCGGTACGCAGCGCCCCTGTTCCTTTTCCGTGAATAATGGACACCGTCGGATATCCGGCGAGAAGCGCGTCGTCGATATACTTCTCCAGACGATTAAGAGCATCTTCATACCTTTCCCCGCGCAAATCGAGTTCAGCTTTCACATGGAAGCTCTTCCCTTTGACCGTAGCCATCGGTTTTTCTTTATACGGTTCTTTGGCTTTGACGAATTCCAAGTCTTTTTGTTTTGCTTTTACCTTCATAACGCCTACTTGTACCTGATACTCATTCTTGCCTGTCTTTTCAACGATGGTACCTTGTTGGTTGAGGGTAAGAAGTTTGACTTCATCCCCAGGCTGTAATTCCTTCTGCGTCTGCTTAGGCTTGGCAGGCTGTGCCTTAGGTTTCTTGCTTGTAAGTTCCGGTTGTGCCTCTTCGAACATCTTGCGGGCTTCAATCCATTCATGTTCTTTCATACCTGCCTGGGACTTCATGTTGCGGATTACACTAACGATTTCCTCGGCTTCTTCTTTCGCCTTCCTAATCGCCTTCTCCGCCTTCGCTTCTGCTTTCTCATAAAGCTTCTCCCGTTGTTGTTCAAACTGGTTCCACTTAACCTGAAGCTCGTTACGAAGCTTCTCTGCTTCCTCCAGCATCTGCTCTGCTTCTTCGTAATCTTTTTCTGCTCCCCGTTTGGATTCTTCCAAGGAGGCAATCATGTTCTCGACGCTCTGAGAATCGACACCGACATGCCCCTTGGCATCATCGATGATGGATTCATCCAGTCCGAGTCTTCTGGAGATCTCAAATGCATTACTGCGCCCCGGGACGCCGATCAAAAGACGGTACGTCGGTTTCAATGTTTGAATGTCAAATTCTACGGATGCATTGATGACACCAGGGCGATTATAACCATATGCTTTCAATTCCGGGTAGTGGGTCGTTGCAATAACCCGGGCATCTCTTCTTACGACTTCATCCAAAATGGACATGGCAAGAGCGGCACCTTCCTGAGGGTCCGTCCCCGCACCCAGCTCGTCAAACAGAACGAGCGAACGGTGGTCGACACGATTCAGGATGTCAACAATATTCGTCATGTGGGAAGAAAAGGTGGATAGACTTTGTTCTATGGACTGTTCATCCCCAATGTCAGCGAACACTTCATCAAACACAGCCAGCTCACAGCCATCTAAAGCCGGCACCTGTAAACCGGATTGAGCCATCAAGGTAAATAATCCGACCAGTTTAAGCGTTACGGTTTTACCACCGGTGTTTGGTCCTGTGATGACGATGGACGTATAATCTTCTCCAAGTTCTACATCGTTCGGAACGACTTCTTCGGCTGGAATGAGCGGGTGTCGGGCCTGTTTCATCTTAATGATGCCCTTATCGTTCATTTTTGGCATGGACGCTTTCATACTTGCACCGAGTTTAGCCCGGGCGAACATAAAGTCGATATCCCCCAGGATTGTCACGTTTTCATAGAGTGGACTATTGTACTCCGCGATGGTCTGGGACAACTCTTTCAAGATGCGTTCCACTTCATTCTTTTCCTGTACCCGTGCTTCCTGGAGCTGATTGTTCAAATCGACTACCGTCTGGGGTTCAATGAACAAGGTGGCTCCTGATGAAGACTGGTCGTGTACAATACCACCTATCGACCCTCTATATTCCTGCTTTACGGGCAGGACATAGCGTTCATTTCGGATGGTAATGATGGAATCGGACAACATTTTGGACTTAGACCTGGTGAAAGACTCCATTCTCTCCCGTACGCGGCTTTCATTCGTACGGATTTTAGAACGAATGGTACGGAGTTTATCCGAAGCTCCGTCCATCACCTTTCCATTTTCATCAATGCAGTGTCTGATCTCATCTTCCAATTCTTTCATCGGGTCAATACCTAGGACCATTTCCCGAAGGATCGGCATTTCCGGTTCTTCCATTTCTTCTACGAAGCGTTTGAGCTGACGGCCGCCGTAAATGGTACTGGCAATATCCAAGCACTCGGTGGCGCTGAGTATCCCACCAATCGTGGTCCGTTTCAAACTCGGTTTAATATCAAAAATTCCCCCTAAAGGAATATGTCCTTTCAAGCGCAGGACCTGTGCCGCTTCATCTGTTTCCTGCTGCTTCACCAGCACCTCTCCCAAATCGGAAGAGGGTTTAAGAGCGGCAGTCTTCTCTTTTCCAAGCGAGGAAGCCGCTTTACCGCTCAATTGATCAATAATTTTTTTGAATTCCAGTGTACGGAGAATTCGTTCATTCATGCATTACCGTCTCCTTTATTGCTACTGATGGATGTTCCATTTATCCATCAACTGTTGTTTCGTCCATGTATTCATTACTGTATCCTTCCTGAGCCAGCCCTTACGCGCCGCACCTACCCCGATCCTCATATGATCCAGCATCGGATAGCTGTGGGCATCCGTGTTGATGGCAATACTCGCACCTGCTTCCTGTGCTTTCATCAACCACTCCCAGCTTAAATCAAGCCGGTTCGGATTAGCATTTAACTCAAGAATGGTTCCGGTCTCCACCGCGCCTTTAATCAATGCATCCAAATCTACAGCATACCCATCCCGCCGGCCGATCAGCCTGCCTGTCGGGTGGGCAATCATATGAACGTTAGGGTTCTCAAGCGCTGCCCACATCCGTTTCATAATGTCATCTGCCGATTGAGAAAAGCTGGAGTGAATGGAAGCGATGACGAAATCCATTTCCTGCAAAAACTCATCCGGGAAATCCAGGCTACCATCGGGAAGGATATCCATCTCTACTCCTGCAAAAATATGAAAGTCTTCCATTTCGGCATTGATCTTATTTATTTCTTCCCTCTGCAGTCCTCAGTCTTTCCTCATCAAGGCCGTTGGCTACTTTCAAATACTTGGAGTGATCGGTGATGGAAATATACTCGTATCCTTTGGAACGGGCCTTTTCGGCCATCTCTTTGATCGATTGAGCACCATCGCTCCAAGTCGAGTGCATATGGAGATCCCCACGGATATCGGATAACTCAATAAGATCAACGGGCTCTTTAAACCGCTCTACTTCTCCGTAATTCTCTCTGACTTCCGGCGGTATGAAATGAAGACCAAAGTGACGGAAGAATTCTTCTTCGCTTTCGAACGTTTGGATTTCCCCGCTTTCAGCATTCTCTATGCCATATTCACTGATCTTTTCGTTCCTTGTTTTGGCGAGCTGTCTCATGGCCACATTATGATCCTTCGACCCTGTAAAATGATGCAGGGTCGTAACGAATTCATCAGGAGCAACAATGCGGAAATCGATGCCGATGTCATATCCTTCATGGACGACAATCGATACTTTCGTTTCGCCGGAAGCGATAACTTCTTTGATGTCCGGATAAGCGAGAAGCTCGTCTCTCGTCGCTGCAGGGTCTTCAGAAGCGATGATAAAATCAAGATCCTTAATCGTCTCTCTCATCCTCCTGAGACTGCCWGCTCTGGAATAACGATGGAAAGTATTTGCACTCGCAAGAAATGCTTCAATTTTCTCAGCCAGCGGCAGCATGACGGCAACAGGGAGACGCTCAGGTCGGGAATGAGCGTCTTCTAATGCCTTCAGCATCTTCTCGACAGATTTCTTACCGAAGCCTTCCAATGCCTCTACCTTTCCGCTTTCCAACGCTTCCTTCAGAGATTCTGCATCCGTTACGCCCAATTGTTGATAGAGCTTGGCCAGTTTCTTTCCACCGAGTCCTTGTAGGTTTAAAAGAGGGACAAGGCCTGCCGGCACTTCCGCCTGAAGCTGCTGCAGCGTTTCCGAGGTTTCAGCCGCCACATACTCATCAATAACGGCAGCTGTGCCTTTCCCGATCCCTTTCATTTTCGTAAAATCATCTATTTCACTTAAAGAGCGATCATCGCGCTCTAATGCCTGAGCGGCTTTACGGTAAGCGGAAATCTTGAAAGGGTTCTCCCCTTTCAGTTCCAGATAGACGGCAATCGTCTCCAGTAATTTGATGACTTGCTTCTTATCGACGGCCATTCCAACCACTCCTTGTTCCTATAATCTTTATTTCTGAATAAAAAAACCGCCATGATCGAAATCATAGCGGCTCCACCTGCATCTCCTCTAAACACGTCTCATCAGCCGGCTACACGGTCGATCCACAGTGTTTTCAACTGATCGGAAAACACTGGTGTATGTTCTATAATCAGCTGCCCAAGTATCGAGCTGTCCAACACGTTCTGGACACCTGCTGCGGGAACGAGTGCGGCTATATACAATACAATGAAAAGAATCACGTAGTTCTCGACAAAACCGAGGATTCCGCCTAATAACGTATTAATGGAACTCAATATCGGAAGTTCGGAGACGAAGTCCAGCATGGAAGCGATAATATGAAGAATAATCTTTGCTCCGAAGAATAGGATGGCAAAGGCTATCGCATTGTAAAATGCCTGTTCAAGGGGAAGATCGTTCAAAAACACGGCCCATGAAGAGTCCGCCGGCAGTTCCGGATAAGGAACCCATAGCGTCAGCTTAGGCGCAAGGTCATCATAGTAAATGACAGCAACAACGAAAGCTACCACAAAACCGATTAAATGAAATAATTGCAATATGAAGCCTCTCTTGAGCCCGGTTATGACTCCGATCAGCAATAGAAATAGTATAAGTAAATCAATCATTGTCCTTCTCTTCCTCTATCTTATCAATATAGTTCATGAGTTCTGTACACTCATCTTTCAGCTTTATATACTCATTCATTGTGTTGACAGCGGTCAAAACGGCCAGCTTTGCTGTATCTAGACTAGGGTTTGCTTCATGGATTTCACGCATTTTCTGGTCCACAAGACTAGATACCATACGGATATGATGGGGCTCTTCATGACCAACTATAGTGTAAGATCTCCTGTTGATCTCCACTGTAATTCTTTTTTTCTCTTGGTCTGACTGCGACACATTCATACCCCCTAGTTTCTCTCAATCCTAAACTTTATATTAACATGAAGGCTGACAATTAGGAAACCAATATACATGTTTTTCACAAATGTTCTCTTTTTCCAATCCCTTTGCTATACTGTTCCTATCCTAGAAGTAACAGAAAGGAATGCCTTATGCCCCAAGTCGTACTAAAAGTAACCTCTACCAAAATAGAAGAGATGAAAGCTCATTATAGAAGCCAGACGAAAGCGACACCTGCCAATGCCGTTTTTGCTGCTAAAACAAGCGCATGCACCATCACCGCTTATCGATCAGGAAAAGTATTATTCCAGGGAAGCAGACCTGAGGAGGAAGCTTCCAAGTGGGGATCTCCCATTACCTCAAGTGCACCTTCCAAAAAAGCCGGGGCAGGCAGACATGCGTATCACCCGGAAGAAAGCCTCTTCACCAGTTCCCATATCGGATCGGACGAAGCGGGTACCGGCGATTATTTCGGACCGATCACCGTAGCAGCTGCCTATGTCACAGCAGAGCAGGTTCCACAACTGAAGGCGATTGGAGTAAAGGACTCCAAACACTTATCCGATCCACAGATTACTGAACTGGCCAAAGACATCGTCCAGATGAAGATTCCCTACAGTCTTCTGCGACTACCAAACAAACGGTATAATCAATGGCAGCGAAGAGGTTGGAGTCAGGGCAAAATGAAAACCATGCTTCACCACCAGGCTCTGGACAAGCTCCTGAAAAAAATAGCACCGGTAAGGCCGCATGGAATTCTTATCGACCAGTTTTCTGAGCCGCATGTGTACCAAAAGCATTTGAAGAGTGAGAACTTTACGCTTCAGGATAATGTTTATTTCATGACGAAAGCAGAAAGCTATTCCATCGCCGTTGCAGCGGCATCGATCCTTGCAAGGTCCGCATTCGTTAAAGCAATGAACACTTTAGAATTCGATACCGGTCTACCGATACCGAAAGGAGCTTCTTCCAAAGTCGATCAGGCCGCCGCGGCCGTTATCGAGGCTTATGGAGAAGAAAAGCTGGAAGAATTAGCGAAGGTGCACTTCGCCAACACGCAGAAAGCGAAAAAACTAGTCCGTCCATAAATTAAAAGAGGAACCTCCGGAAAGGAGGTTCCTCTTTTCTTCTATTATATTATCCACGCAGTTCAGCCTGATGCTGATCTTTTACAGCAGCAAGGATCTTCTCGTGTGCTGTTTCTACTTCCTCGTCCTTCAACGTACGGACTGGATCAAGGTAAAGCAGATTGAAGGCAAGTGATTTCTTCCCTTCTTCCAGGTGTTCTCCCTGATATACGTCAAATACTTGAACATTCTGAACGAGAGGATATCCCGCCTGCTCAATGGTAGCTTGTATGTCACCGGCAAACACTTCTTCGTCCACGACGAGAGCAATATCCCTTGATACTGACGGATGTCTTGGAATAGCACGGAACGTCTCTTCTTTTTCATACTGCTCAAACAGTGCCTCTAAGTTAATATCGAAGACGAACGTCTCTTTTAATCCAAGCTCTTTTTGGAGCTTCGGATGAATTTGTCCTATGAAACCGACAGTATTCCCACCACAGCGGATAACAGCGGTTCTCCCTGGGTGGAGATCCTCAAGTTTTGCTTTTTCATAAGTGAAAGATATACCCAGCAGATTGCTCAACCCTTCCACCATTCCTTTTGCAACAAAGAAGTCGGCCGCTTTCTTTTCCTGCTGCCATGGATGAACCAGCCATTGGCCTGTCAAAGCTCCGGAAGCGCGGAGCACTTCATCCGGCTGTTTCGTCACTTTCTCTTCCTCAGTAACAAACACTGTCCCGACTTCATAATAAGCAATATTTTCCTGTTTTCTCGCTACGTTGTAGGAAAGAGACTCCAGTAATTCAGGAAGCAGACTTAAACGCAGGGATCCATGATCTTCACTCATCGGCATAGCCAGGTCTACGGAACCCTTCGCCTTTGCCTTAATCTCCGGACTTACCAATTGATGCACTTTATTCTTATGTGTCAGGGAGTACGTGATCGTCTCATGCAGACCGGCACCTTGCAGGTACGCTTTCACTTTACGTTTAAGCGCTTGACGAGTTGTCAATCCGCCTGCCTGAGATGCGCCTTGCGGCAGCGTGTACGGAAGGTTGTCATAACCGTAAATACGAGCAACTTCCTCAAGAATATCCTCGAAAGACGTGATGTCTCCTCGTCTTGTAGGAACAGAGATTGTAAATACTTCCTCTTTCTGCTCGTAGCCGAATTGAAGACGGCGAAGAATGTCTGCGATTTCCCCGGCGGATATTTCCGTACCTAAACGGGCGTTGATACGATCTGTTTCTATGGTTACTTGTTTCTCGGATTTGTCGAGTTCATCAAAACGGACCACTCCGTCCAGTACCGTCCCCCCAGCATATTCGGCAAGAAGTTCACATGCACGTTTCCCTGCACGTTCCACGCGGTTTGGATCGACACCTTTCTCGAAACGGCTGCTGGACTCGCTTCTTAAGCCGTGATCTTTGGATGCCTGACGCACAACAGCCGGAGCGAAGTAGGCGGCCTCCAAAAGAATCGTCGTTGTATCATCCTGGACCTCGGAATGCGCACCACCCATGACTCCTGCGATGGCATGCGGCTTGGATCCATTCGTAATGACAAGGTGGCCGGCACTCAATTCGCGCTCCTGGCCATCCAGCGTTTCTATCGTTTCTCCTTCTTCTGCACGACGAGTCACGATTTCTTTCGATCCGAAACGATCATAATCGAAGGCGTGAAGGGGCTGCCCGTATTCCATCAAGACATAGTTCGTGATATCGACAACGTTATTAATAGGACGTATGCCTGCCGCAGTCAAACGATTACGCATCCAGAGCGGGGAAGGTCCCACTGTCACATCCTTAATTACAAACGCACCGTAATACGGGTTTGCTTCCTGATCCTCTACCTTTACAGAAATGTAGTCGGATGCTTTCTCATCCGATGTCTCCACGTGCTCTTCTGCTAATTGGTATTCACCGTCAATGGCTGCTGCTACCTCGTAGGCAACACCGGCCATGCTCATTGCATCCGCCCGGTTCGGAGTCAATCCGAGTTCGATGATCAGATCGTCGAGATTTAAAAGGGAAACAGCGTCCGCTCCCACTTCTGCATCTTCTGGAAACACAAATATTCCGTCCACATACTCCTTCGGTACGTCTTTCTCATCCACACCAAGTTCCTGAAGCGAACAGATCATACCATTGGAGACTTCTCCGCGCAGTTTAGTTTTTTTGATTTTAAAATTACCCGGCAGAACAGCTCCCGGAGCAGCCACCGCTACTTTCTGACCTTCTCCAATGTTTGGAGCTCCGCAGACAATTTGAAGCGTTTCTTCTCCTACATCCACCTGACAAAGGTTAAGTTTATCCGCATTTGGATGCTGTAGGCAGGATTGCACGTGTCCGACAACCACACCGGTGACATTCTCGGCTACCGGCTCCACGCTTTCCACTTCAATTCCTGTTTTCGTTATAATTTCAGCCAGCTCTTCAGGCTTATACGCGCTGACATCAATATATTCTTGTAACCAATTTAGTGATACGAGCATGATTCAGTTCCTCCCCTTATGCTTTATGATACTGCTCAATAAATCGAATATCGTTTGTGTAGAAGTGACGGATATCGTCTACTCCGTATTTCAGCATGGCAATTCGCTCCGGTCCCATACCGAATGCAAATCCGGAATATTCTTTCGGATCGTATCCAGCCATCTCCAGAACGTTCGGGTGAACCATTCCACCTCCGAGAATTTCGATCCAGCCGGTTCCTTTACAAACGGAACAACCATTACCCCCACACACTTTACAGGAAATATCCATTTCCACAGAGGGTTCTGTGAATGGGAAGAAGCTTGGACGTAGGCGGATTTCACGGTCGGAACCGAACATCTGCTTGGCAAATGCGTTCAGGACACCCTTCAAGTCACTCATGCGCACATCTTTATCGACAAGAAGTCCTTCAATCTGAGTAAATTGGTGGGAGTGTGTCGCATCGTCCGTATCACGACGGTACACTTTCCCCGGACAGATCATTTTGACCGGTTCGTTACCGTTTTTTGCCCCCATTGTACGTGCCTGTACAGGAGAAGTGTGGGTTCGCATCAGCAGCTCTTCCGTCACATAGAAAGAATCCTGCATATCGCGTGCCGGGTGCCCCTTCGGAAGATTCAAGGCTTCGAAGTTGTAGTAATCCGTCTCCACTTCCGGACCTTCTTTAATTTCAAATCCCATCCCAATAAATAAATCCTCGATTTCTTCAACGATGCTTGTAAGCAGATGAGGACCTCCGACTTGGACAGGTCGTCCCGGAAGCGTCACATCAATACTCTCTTCTTCCAGCTGTTTCTCAAGCGCTTCGTCCTCCAGTTTCGTTTGTTTCGTTTCAATTGCCGCAGCAATGTTCTCACGGACATCATTCGCTAGCTGTCCGATGACCGGACGTTCTTCTTTGGATAGTTTCCCCATTCCCCGCAGCACTTCTGTGATCGGGCCTTTCTTACCTAAGTACTCGACACGGATATCTTTCAACCCTTGGACAGCTTCTGCAGCATCTACTTTCTGCAAAGCTTCCTGCTTCAACTGTTCTAAACGTTCCTTCATGACTCCAACTCCTCCTTATGAATAAAAATAAAAAAGCCTCCTCCCTGTAAAAAGGGACGAGACTTGTATGGTTGTTTCGCGGTACCACCCTTGTTGACACATTCTATGTGCCCACTTCGATTACAATAACGGACTTGGCATCCGGACCATTAAAGGTCAAGCTCCAGAGTGAAATTTCAATGAATGACACGTTGGGAACACTTACAGTCCAGGGCGTTCCCTCCCTCTTAACGATTTACATTCACCTACTAGGCTCTTTCTACGCTTATTAAACATATTTCATTCAACTGAATATATTATAGTCAAAGATGAGCGTTCATGCAAGTTCAGCTTTGCAGGTGATACATCAAAACAGCACCGGCTACGGCTACATTTAATGACTCAGCCCGGCCGTAAATTGGAATGTAGACTTTCTTCTCGGACTGCTCCAGTAAGTGCTCTGCAATTCCCTGGCCCTCGTTTCCGACCAGCAGCGCCACTCGATCCGGGTTCTTCATATCCTTATAGGGCTTTGCTTCCTGCAGAGCCGCTGCCCAGATCTCGACACCTCCCGCTTTTAATTCATCCATAAACTCTGTAAGTTCACCAGTCAGGATGGGAAGATGAAAAATAGATCCCTGCGTTGCACGGATGACCTTATCGTTGAACGGATCCACTGATCCTGTTCCTAACAAAACCTGATCAAACCCGGCCGCGTCTGCCGTTCGAATCAACGTTCCGATATTACCCGGGTCCTGGACTGCATCAATCATGAGGGTCCTTTTCGCTGGAAGGAATTCGTACGTTTTTTGTTCGACAACCGCCGCAATGCCTTGTGGTGTTTCCGTTTCCGCAACCGCAGCAAATACCTGTGCGTCTACTTCTGTCACCTTGATTTCGGGCGGTGCTGTAAAGTCTGTTCCTTCACGTCTTATGAGTTCAAGGACTGTCCAATCACTTGCAAGGACTTCCTCCACCAGGTGATGTCCTTCCACCAGGAATTGACCTGTCTGTTTTCTATATTTACGCTTATGCAGCTTTTTCCATTCTTTCACTTTGGTGTTTTGTACCGAAGTCAGCATGTTATTCCCTCATTTACATGTTATTTCTCAACTATCATACATAGCAAAGGCCGGGTTGGTCAAACTAAGGTGGAATATTACGCATAAGCAAGGAGGATGTTACGATGAATTTGGATTTGAGAAGAGCTATTCTGTCCAATGTGACCGGCCACAGTGCAGAGCAGCTGGAAGCGACGATCGATGATGCTATGCAAAAAGGCGAAGAGAAGACGTTACCAGGCCTTGGCGTTTTCTTCGAGACGCTTTGGAGAGAGTCTGATGAACAGGAAAGACAGGAAATTCTGGACACGCTTGAGCAAGGGTTAAGACAGACGAATTAATAAGAAAGCCAACCTGAAAATCAGGTTGGCTTTCTTCCCTTTACTGGAAGGTAATTTCTTTTACTTTATCTGCATCTAATCCTTTGATCACTTCCACGATTAAACGCACAGCATTCTCGAAGTCATCTCTATGGAGCATAGCAGCATGAGAATGGATATAACGTGTCGCAATCGTGATGGACAACGCAGGTACACCGTTGTGGCTCAAGTGAATGGAACCGGAATCCGTCCCCCCGCCGGGCATAGAGTCAAATTGATACGGGATGTTGTGTGCGTCTGCAGTATCTGTCACGAAGTCACGCAAACCTTTATGAGAAACCATGGAGGCATCATAAAGAATGATCTGTGGGCCGTCTCCCATTTTACTTGCAGCTTCTTTATCTGATACACCTGGTGTATCGCCGGCAATACCGACATCGACACCGAAAGCAATATCAGGATTGATCATATTGGCAGAAGTACGGGCGCCTCGAAGACCTACTTCCTCCTGAACTGTCCCGACACCATAGACGATGTTCGGATGCTTTTGCCCTTTCAACTGCTTAAGTACGTCAATCGCTATGGCACATCCGATACGGTTGTCCCATGCTTTAGCAAGGAGCATCTTCTCGTTCTTCATTTGGGTGAATTCAAAATATGGAACAACAGAATCCCCCGGCTTGACACCGAACTCTTCTGCTTCCTCCCTGCTGGATGCACCGATATCAATGAACATATCCTTCAAATCAACAGCTTTCTTACGCTGTTCTGCAGGAAGAATATGAGGCGGCTTGGAGCCGATGATCCCCGTCAGGTCGCCTTTACGAGTCATGATTGTCACACGCTGTGCGAGCATAACCTGACTCCACCAGCCTCCCACAGTCTGAAAATAGATATATCCATGATCGTCAATCCGGGTGACCATAAAGCCCACTTCATCCAAGTGACCAGCCACCATGATACTCGGGCCTTTTTTATTTCCGACTTTCTTGGCAACGAGGCTGCCAAGATTGTCCGTGAATACTTCGTCTGCGTATGGTGTGATATAACGTTTCATCACATCGCGAGCTTCACGTTCGTTTCCGGGCACACCTTTGGCATCTGTCAAATCCTTAAGCATATTCAACGTTTCATCTCTTTTAGACATATGTACTGCATCCTCCTTTACTCATTCCAACCATATTATAACCTCTTTGAAGCGATTTCACAAAAAATTGCGTCTATTATTCCTTTAATATCCTTCGTCTTGACGTTGGTAATTCACTTCATTTTTTGATAGATAGGCGTGAAACCATTCTTCCTCCGTCAAGCCGATGGTCGCTGCCAGCTGTAAATACCCAAGGAACAGTGCGTGATAGGATTGTTTGTCCTTCTGTTCCCGAAACGCTTCCACCGCTTTATATACATTAAGAAACGCCTCGGTTTCCGTTTCCCGGCAAATATAGGCACCCGGCTCAAAATGAAAGCCTGAATCGAGGCCGAGCGACAGCAGAAAATGTATTCCGTCTACATACTCTTCCAAAATGACCTCTTTTTCACTAGGTCCTTTACTACTCCAGAATTTGAAGCACCTGGTTTCATTCGCGAGTTCCCCGATTTCCACTAGCAGGGCAAGGATTTTTTCCTCTGTTTTTGTCCCTTGTTTAATGTCGTGCTGGTCTTCAATATATTGATCCAACGCTCGCTGCATGTCATACAATCGATTCCATTCCATTAAAATTCTCCTCTACTCAAAAATTGTCTTCAATAAATGTATCATTTTTTGAAACAAAAGGACATGCACAATCGTATGGTAGCTATGATGCTATATATAGGGAGTCGATACACATGATTATCATCCTGTTCCGCTTGTTATTATTGGTCGCTATCGCCTTCATCCTTTATACAGCCTACAAGTTCCTCATCAACCCACGAAGGAAACTAGACACCGCTAAAGATAAAAAACAGTTCTACTTCCATGACAATAAAGAAAATTCCAAGGAAAATTTTCTACTTACATGGAAAGGGTTGGTTTTCGAAGGTGAAAAGTACTTGGGGGCAACCGAAGATGCATTTGAAGTCGTCAACATCAGCGTCAGCGCACATCATCCGGAACGGCTGCAAGGACTCGACCGGGAGGATATCTATTTCATGGAGAAGGAAATCCTCATACGGTACCCGTACGCCACTATTGAATGGAAGTATCCGATGAACCGCCTTATTCTAAGCCGTTGGAACGATGACGAACAGCTCTAAGAGCTCGATACAGCGTCTCCAACCAAAAGAATCCGACCAGGAATGGTCGGATTTTTCACATGGGAGAGAAAGAACTTCCTGCATGCTGATATTCCATGAATTCTTAAGGTGCCGGCTGAAAGAAGTCACGCCAGAGCACCACTTCGTATTTCTTCCTGATCAAGAAAGTGAGGCCGATCAGGGCGCCGGAAAAAATAATCATCATTGGAAGAGACAACAAAGTGATCCATTGACCTACCGATGTATAAACCACTGCCAGCGGAAAATTTGCAAACAGCGAGGATTTCGTATATTCCTTGAAATCCGAACTGATTTCCAAGAGACAGTAGGATAGTAGATGAAAATGAATAAACGGGACAAGTCGAAGAACCGCCACCTGCTTTACCGAAAGGTTGGTTTGTTTCTTCAGCCATTTCTCCTTCACACGTTTAAGTTTCTTCAATCCTGATGGTAAGATGCGGATCATTTTGTAAAAAACCAGACTGGATAACATTGTCCCGATCACGGAATAAGCGGTGCCGGCAATTGGTCCGAATAGTACCCCGCCTGTGATGCATACAAGCATAACAGGCAGAAATAAGAATGGACGCAGTAAATGAATACCGATGAATAAGAGCGGTGCCCAAGCTTCCTGCTGTTCCAACCATGCCAATACGGATGTTGTTATCTCGCCCATTTCATCCCCCTGTCTACATATTATGACAGGAGAATCAAAGGTAGAACTTACCGATGAGATAGCCCGCTCCCGCAATGTGAAGAAGGGACAGGAAAGGAAGGCCGAACGCGAATGCCCGGTGTTTCGTCTTATGTCTGAACACGTTCATTCCTGCCCAGCCGCCAAGTGCACCGCCAAGGACTGCTAGTAACCAAATGGTACGCTCCCGGGTCCTCCATGCCTGCTTCACTGCTCTCTTCTTATCCGACCCCATTAAGAGAAACAGCCAGATACTCATGCTCCCCCAAACGATAAATAAAGCACCCAGAAAACCCATAGAATGTACCCCCTTTATCTTTTTATATAAAAAAGTCATTTCCTACCGAACGGAAATGACTCTTCTGCAATCTTTTTTATTTAAGTGCTGCTTTTGCCTGCTCTGCAAGTGCAGAGAAAGCTTGAGCATCGTTGATAGCTAGGTCTGCAAGCATCTTACGGTTCATTTCGATACCCGCAAGTTTCAAACCGTGCATTAGACGGCTGTAAGAAATATCGTTCAAACGAGCCGCAGCGTTAATACGTGCGATCCAAAGCTTACGGAAGTCGCGTTTCTTCTGACGACGGTCACGGTAAGCGTACTGACCGGATTTCATTACTTGTTGCTTAGCTGTTTTGAATAGTGCGTGTTTAGAACCATAATAACCTTTTGCTAGTTTAAGGACACGGTTACGACGTTGACGTGTCACTGTTCCACCTTTAACTCGTGGCATAATAATCCCTCCTGATTAAATCGATATCGTTATTAGTCTTTTGGAAGCATGTGCTTGATGCGGCGATAATCTCCAGCAGAAACCAATGCATCTTTACGTAGCTTACGCTTTTGTTTCGTAGATTTGTTTGCGAACAAGTGGCTAGTGTAAGCGTGAGAACGTTTCACCTTACCTGTTCCGGTTTTTTTGAAGCGTTTTTGAGAACCTTTATGGGTTTTCATTTTTGGCATGTGAATTTCCTCCTTTTACTTGATACACATACTTACTTCTCGCCTAGAGGAGCAAGCATTAAGAACATACTGCGACCTTCCATTTTAGGCTTGGTCTCAACTTGGGCAATATCTTTGCACTCTTCGGCAAGGCGTTCGAGTACTTTCTGTCCAAGTTCTTTGTGTGTGATTGCACGACCGCGGAAACGGACAGATGCTTTCACTTTGTCACCTTTTTCGAGGAACTTGCGTGCGTTACGCAGTTTCGTGTTAAAGTCATGGTCTTCGATCCCAGGGCTGAGACTGAACTTCCTTGACTTTGATGACGGTTTGTTTCTTACGAGCTTCTTTTTCTTTCTTCTGCTGCTCGAAGCGATACTTTCCGTAGTCCATCACTCGGCAAACCGGAGGCTTCGCATTTGGCGCCACCATAACGAGATCAAGATTTGCATTTGCAGCAATATCCAGGGCTTCGTTACGGGATTTAACTCCAAGCTGCTCCCCATTCACATCGATCAGACGAACTTCACGGGCACGGATTTTTTCATTAACGTTCATGTTATCCTTGCTAATATCGAGCCACCTCCAACATATTTTAGAAAACTTGTATGAGATCTGTCATCGACAAGAGATTTCCTGTTGCAAATAAAAAAAGTGTCGGCACATACTGCACCCACACGTCTCCTAATAAATCAAAGGAATAGTGACCTGCCAACTGCTTACGCGTCGATCAGGTGAGAAGCGGGTGCTTCTACTTGTCTCTAGATCCGTTCATTCAGTTACCTAAATAATAATAGCATGCCTGATGGTACATGTCAACACCTAACGAGGTGTCTTCATGACTACCTTTCCTAGGATAAGGGAAAGACGAAGAAAAATCAAGAGCTTTTTCCCATCTGGAAAGGAAGAAGAGACCGGAAGCAGACACTTCCGATCTCTTTGGCATTACTTACGGAGCAGCTTTTGATCGATTTCGTTACGAATTTCAGATTTGAACTGCTCCAGTGGTTTCGTTTCTGAATTCTGTTGGCCGTATCGGCGGACGTTCACTGCATTCTCTTCCATCTCACGGTCTCCGACAACAAGCTGGAACGGAATTTTCTGCATTTGTGCTTCTCTTATCTTATATCCGATCTTCTCATTGCGCTCATCCACCTCGACACGAATGCCGGCTTCACGGAGTTCATCCTCAAGCTTCTTAGAATATTCCAGATGCGCATCTGCAGAAACCGGAATGATTTTCGCCTGAACAGGAGCAAGCCAGGTTGGGAAGACACCTTTGTATTCCTCAATAAGGAAAGCAACGAAGCGCTCCATCGTGGATACGACTCCACGGTGAATAACGACAGGACGGTGATCCGCTCCATCTTCCCCTACATACGTAAGGTCAAAGCGCTCAGGGAGGTGGAAGTCCAGCTGAACTGTTGACAGCGTCTCATCCTTGCCGAGAGCCGTTTTCACTTGAACATCAAGCTTCGGACCATAGAAAGCAGCTTCTCCTTCTGCTTCCACATACTCAAGTTCCATGTCTTCCATTGTTTCTTTCAGCATCGCCTGTGCTTTTTCCCACATAGCGTCGTTGTCAACATACTTCTCTTTGTCTTCTGGATCTCTATAGGACAAGCGGAAGTAATAATCTTCAATACCGAAATCGCGGTACACTTCCTGGACGAGTCGAACGACACGCATGAATTCATCTTTCAACTGGTCAGGTCTTGCAAAGATATGGGCATCATTCAACGTCATCGCACGAACACGTTGAAGGCCGGCAAGAGCTCCAGACATCTCATAGCGGTGCATCGTACCAAGCTCCGCAATACGTACCGGCAGATTCCGGTAACTATGAAGCTGATTCTTGTAAACCATCATATGGTGCGGACAGTTCATCGGGCGGAGAACGAGGTCTTCATTGTCCATTTCCATTGTCGGGAACATATCGTCCTGATAGTGGTCCCAGTGACCGCTCGTTTTATACAAATCTACACTTCCAAGCACCGGCGTATAGACGTGATCGTAACCGAGTCGTTCTTCAGTATCCACGATATAACGTTCGATTGTGCGACGAATGGTGGAACCTTTAGGCAGCCACATCGGCAAACCTTGTCCGACTTTCTGATTGATTGTGAAAATCTCCAGCTCTTTCCCCAACTTACGGTGGTCACGCTCTTTCGCTTCCTCAAGCATCTTTAAGTGCTCATCGAGGTGCGCCTTTTTCTCAAAAGCAGTCCCGTAAATACGCTGGAGCATCTGGTTATCACTGTTCCCGCGCCAGTAAGCTCCTGAAATGCTCAACAGCTTAAACACTTTGATTTTGCTCGTCTGTGGAACGTGAACCCCGCGGCACAAATCGAAGAATTCCCCTTGCTGATAAAGGGTAACCTGCTCTCCTTCCGGAATAGCGTCGATCAGTTCCAATTTAAGGTCATCACCAATCTCTTTAAACTTCTCGATTGCTTCTTCTCTGGATACCTCAATGCGCTCAATTTCCAGGTTCTCATCAATGATTTTTGTCATTTCTTTCTCAATCTTAGGCAGATCTTCCGGCGTCAGCGATTCTTCCATATCGATATCATAGTAAAAACCGTTCTCAATCACAGGGCCTACACCGAACTTCACATCCCCATAAATGCGCTTGATCGCCTGCGCCATCAAGTGAGCTGTGGAGTGACGCATGATTTCAATGCCTTCCTGGTTTTTATAAGTCAGAATCTCAATGGATCCATCCTGATTTATCGGACGTCGCAGATCATAAGGTTCTCCATCTAATTTGACAGCCAGCGCCTGTTTCTTCAACCCCGGTGAAATAGACTGGGCAATTGCTTCCCCTGTAGTTCCTTGTTCAAATTCCTTTACGTTACCATCTGGAAATTTCATTTGAATTGTTGCCATTTCCCAACACTCCTTCTATACTTTCTTCCTTGCAGACAAATCAAAAAACGCTTATCCCTCGGCAAAATAAGCCAAGGGACAAGCGTTAGCACTCGTGGTTCCACCCTAGTTTCCGCTTCCGTCCAGGACGTACGCGGCTCGTTCGTCATCCTTAACGCGGATCAAACGCTGCCCATTACTAAAAACTGTTCACAGGCAGAGCTCGGAGGTGGTAAACAATGTAGCCGTCAGGAAGGAGCTTCCAGCCTATAGGCCCCTCTCTCTGGTCATGCGTCACTAATCGCTCGTGTCCTCTTCCATGCTGATTTATTAATATGTAGGTATTATATCCGTTAACAAAGAGGAAATCAAGCGTTGTCGAATGGAAAGTTCGATTTCGGTTTCCAAGATGCTTTTTCTTCAAAAATATTCATCAAGAGCTCCAGGTTGGAATCCTGCGATCGATCTGAATATATGATCAACTGTTCAGGGGCATGAACAAGAGCGGTCGTGACCGGCCACTTGATTGGGAGTTCTGAAATGGATGCATCCGGATATTGTTTCTTGTATAGCGTTGTTTCCGAATCCCGGACAGGATTTCCTTCATCATGGTAATAAACCAGTCCGCCATCATCCAGGAGATGAAGCAGTTGGACACCGGTATCTTTATGGTGGACACGCTGCCGCCAGGAATCGAGCATCAACTGATAGGACTCCTCCTGCTTGTACTCGTCAATGATTTTACCCGTGTATTCAATAACAGACTCATGAACGTTTTCTAAACAGGCAGCAGCCATCTCATCAAATTCCACGTACGTCCGCCCGGCCAAATAATCCTGGATGAAGGCGCGCAGATAGTGATAAACGGGCGGAAGCTTTACACCTGCCGGGGGATGCGCTTCAAAGTCCTGTCCGATCTCGAGCATGCGGTGTATCTCTTCCATATCTTCGTAATGGTAACGATGCTTCAGGACTCCTTCCATCCAACCAAGCATCTTCCTTTTCCTTATGACCTGAAGAAAAGAACGGATTGCCTCGACGTAAGCCTTGCCGTTCAGAGAGGCGTTGACCAACTCGACTTCATAGAATTCATTGTACTCCTTGAACAACCACAACCTCTGCTCCGTGACAATTGCATTATAAAAGATAACCGCTTCCGCGCGATTAGAAAAGTGAATGCCAAACACCAAGATTCCCCCTCATCCCGACTTTCCGATACGGTATTAGAAGGCGCCTGCGACGCCGTCTATTCCTTGTTATGTTTATGTCAGTCCAGAAGAAATCATGCCATTTCCATCTTCATCTTTCCTCATCGTTACCCTCTTCGGTTCCGGCCGGTCACTAACACACTCTCGCTGAGCTGGCGAATTCGTTCGGTAATCCGCTTCGCCTTCACTTGATCTACATCGCCGCGATTGGATGTCATCAAGACTTTCTCCAACTCATCGATCGTGTAGTTCGATGTGAAGAACACAGGAAGTCTCTCCATCATTCGGTAATGAAGAATACTCCCCAATACTTCGTCCCGGAACCATGCTGATTGTGATTCTGCACCAATGTCATCTAACATTAATACGGGGGTTTCTTTAAACGCATTGATTTTATCATTGATGGAATCGTCCTTTATAGACGCTTTCATCTCTCTGACGAATTCCGGCATGTAGATGACCATGGATGGAATATGCTTTTCGCTCAATTCATTGGCTATAGCTCCGAGAAAATACGTTTTCCCGACACCGAAAGGTCCATGAAAATACAACCCTTTGCTCGGAAGCTCTTCAGAAAGACTTTCAATATAACGGACCGTTTGTTCCACTGCCGCACTGCGGTCGGGGTCTTGAAGATCCAGTCTTGAAAGAGAGGCTTCCAAGATCTCCCTCGGCATGTGAAGACTCCGGACAAGTGACTTTTGCTGTTCATGCTCTTCCCGCTTCCTTTGTCGGCTGCACTTATCGTAAGCAAGCTTCACTTCCTGCCCATCTACTTCCACACGCGGCACGTATCCCGGGAGAATATTAATACACGCTTCACGTGACGGACACTTTTCACAGTTTTTCGATTGGGACTGGTACTCATAGAGCTTAATGAGATTCTTCTCCATGCTCTTCTCCGTTAACTCCGGATGGTGTTCTATCAGCTGCCGTACATCTTCCGACTGGAGCACTTCTTCTTTCATTTTGTTCATTCGATCTTGAAAGGTTTTATTGTTTCTCATCCATTTCTTCAATGATTTCTGGATCGGTTCCATTCTGCCACCTCCTCATTCATCCGTTCTCTCTGCTTGTCAACTTCCTTATACGTGCAGCGATATCATCCGTATCCACGTTAACCGAAGCAGAAACTTTCTCACCGGATCCTGCATCCTTGTTGAACCAAGCCGGAATGACTTCTTCTTTCGTATTCACACGTCTCTGTGACTTCTGCTGACCCCACTGCTGATACTTCTGATGCTCAGCCTTAGCAAGATTCATCGCCTGACGCACAGTAGTCACGTTTTTCCGTGCCCAGTGCCCGGCTATTTTCTGCAAATAAGACTTGGACAATTTCATATCTGTTTTCAAAAGCACGTAGTGAACAAGAACATTCATGACCCCGGGGTTGATTCCCTGCTCTGTCATGACGTCCCGAATCAGCTTCAAATCCTGGTCAGATGCCCTGTTGCCCTGAGAAAGGTCTTCAAGAAGTTCCCTTGGTGATTTCCTTTCAAGCATGGCAATAAACTGATCTTCTTTACTCACACTTTCTTCCGCTCCTGTGTCCTGTGTTTTTTCTCGAGCATCTATATTAGACTGCTTCTTCGGGACAGGCTTTTCCTTCAGAAAATCATGACAGGCGGCTTTAAATTCTTCTTCTACGAGATAATGATTTTCATCAATCGCCCACGTCACGGCTTTTTCAATGTCGATCGTTGATAAATCATACAGCGTGGCTAGCTGAAGAATTAACTTTCTATTCCGTCCTGTAAGAATCTGTTCACTCGGATACATCCGTTTCTTTAGAGCATGATGGAGCCAGTCGAAATCCACTTTCGTTTGGGACGTCACAGGCCCTCGGCTCTCTTTCTGATTCTGCTTATCCGCAAGGGAGGTGGTCTCGGCCTGTACGGTCTCGAGCATTTTCGCATGAAATACCTGATCGAAAGTTGCAGTGACCTCTCCAAAACCTTCCAGAACGTACTCTTTGCAGATGAGCCGTTCTTTTAAGTTTTCATATTTGCGCTGTCCGATTTCATGGTAAAGCAGAAGGGAGAGCATATCATCCATGAAGAATTCCTCCGCAGAGAAGGGAGGATACAGGTAATACATGTATTCGGCATGAGCCCCTTCTGCCTGGAAAGAACGCAGAAGGCCGATTGCCTCCAGCTTCTTCCTGGCTTCATAGATCTTATCCAATGGCGCAGACAGATAGCCCATCAACGTGTGGTGGGTCTGTACTTGTTCTGCAGCATTCATTTCAGACTCCGATAATAAAATCTGATATAAAGAAATCGCCAGACGACCGACGATCGGTTGATACAAATGGGATAACGAACGATGAAAATTCCTCGGCAGCTCCCCCCGCTTCACAACTCGAAAACCATCTACCGGGAGTAACTTCCCTATCGAATGATTCATCTTCCGCACCTCCTTCTTCCTTTCATATTACCCGGTTTCCCTTGAAAAAGAAAATGAGCCAATGCCGGCTCATTTGTCATCTTCGTGTTTTATTAAATCCTTCAGTTCATCAATAAAAACATTGATGTCCTTAAATTGTCGATACACGGATGCGAAACGGACATAAGAGACTTCGTCAATTCCAGAAAGACGCCCCATGACCATTTCTCCTATATCTTTACTCAACACTTCCGAGACGCCGCGGTTCCTGAGTTCTTTCTCGATGTCCAGTGTCACACCTTCCAGTTCCTCGACCGCAACCGGGCGCTTCTCACAAGCTCTGATCAAGCCCCGCATCAATTTCTCTCTACTGAATTCTTCTCTTGTGCCTTCTTTTTTCACTACAATCAAAGGAACTTCTTCAATTCGTTCAAACGTGGTAAAGCGGAAGTCACACTGTTCACATTCTCTCCGCCTGCGTATGGCCTGGCCATCCTCAATCGGCCGCGAATCAAGCACCTTCGTACTCTTGTAGTGGCAATTAGGGCATTTCAAAATTGATCAACTCCACATCGTCTTCGTTTCCACATCGCTTATGATGGATCGACAGGCTGAAATTGGCTGTCCAACTGCTTATACAACGAAACAATGGTGTTCCGACTGTATCCGAAATCAACGGGTCCACCGGAATCCGTTGTTACGGAAAAATCAACAGCGGTACGGAAAGGACGGACCATAATGATAGTCACAACAATGAAAGCACGCCTTTTCCCTTTATATTTAATCGTAAGTTCGCCGCGTTCCTTCGAGGATGCTACAATCTGTGAGGGTGCGGGAAACAGTTCTTCCACGGCACGGAAAACGTCATCACGCTTTGCTTTATAATAGTGTGTGACAAGTTCTTCATCCTTATGCTGTTCACTGGTTTCTGAGTGATTACTGATATATCTTGATATAAATGCTTTCACTTATCTGGCCCCTTCAATCCATTCGACATGATCTTCCATCATTTTAACATGATTCTTCAAAATAAGAAATAACAGTTACCAAAGGAGAGTTGACCCCATACAAAAAAACCGCACAGACTTCTCTGCGCGGCTTGATTTACTGCGTTTCTCTTTTTAAAGGGCACGAGATTCCTGTACTTCCACAGGTCCCATCCCTCTCGGCACTTCCACGGTTTCATTCTTCCCTGCTTCCAGTGCTTCAACGATGTAGTGGGCTGCAACGTTCGGATCAATACGGTCGCCGCACGTGTAGACATCGATACTTGCATATCCATGCTCCGGAAAACTGTGAATCGTCAAGTGCGATTCGGAAATGATGACCACTCCGCTCACCCCGTGTGGAGCGAACTTATGAAAAGCGACCTCTCTTACTTCTGCTCCCGCTTTCAAAGCAGCATCAACAAAAACCTGCTCTATATACGACATATCATTCAATTTCTCTTCATTACAATCCCATAGTTCAGCAATTACGTGTCTTCCCATTGTATCCATATTAAGGATCCCCCTTTGTACATTAACTTCTTCCCCTCTGAAATAACAGTCATGCACTACCATGGGGGAAAGTTAGTCCTGAGAGGTCCTAACCCTTTGAGTAGACATGAAAACATAAGAAATTCAGAAGTTCAAAAGAAAGTATATATGGTTTACCCGTAATTTGCAAGATTTATTTCAAATACAGCAAACCATAGTCACCGGGTCCTAGTATACGATACATTCGGGATGCTTTCTAGTGCTTTCTCAAGACACGCGGACCGCTTTCTCCTGCTGCATCATATTCCCGACATATTTAGCAAGGTCAACAACCCGGCAGGAGTATCCCCACTCATTGTCATACCAAGCCAGCACCTTCACTTTACGCTCTTCGATCACCTGGGTGGACAATCCATCGATGATCGCAGAAGAAGGGGACGTCGTATAATCTATGGAAACGAGCGGCTCCTCATTAAATTCCAAGATTCCTTTCATTTCATACCTTGCCATACCAGCAAACGCCTCATTCACTTCTTCTCTCGTCACATCGCGTTTCACATCAACGACGAGATCAACAAGGGATACATTTGGAGTAGGCACCCGCAGCGCCATTCCGTTCAGTTTCCCCCGCATGCTCGGGATCACTTCTCCCAATGCTTTTGCAGCCCCTGTCGAAGTCGGGATAATTGACTGTGTACAGCCCCGGGCGCGGCGGAGGTCCTTATGTGGATTATCCAGGTTCTTCTGATCGTTTGTAAAAGAGTGAACAGTAGTCATCAAGCCGTTGACGATACCAAATTGGTCTTCCAATACTTTTACAACAGGAGCAAGACAGTTGGTCGTACAAGAAGCATTGGACAGGACGTGATGCTGTTCCGGTACATAACTATCTTCATTTACTCCCATAACAATCGTAGCATCTACTTCTTTACCGGGAGCTGTTATGATGACTTTTTTTGCTCCTGCTTCGATATGTTGGGACGCTTCATCCTTCGTTTTGAATTTGCCGGTAGCCTCAATGACAATATCGACACCCAGTTCATCCCACGGCAGCTCATGCGGATCTCGTGTTGAACACAAGCGAATGACCTTCCCATCGACGACAAGATTCCCTTCCGCCGCTTGGATTTTGCCTTCAAATCGACCGTGAACACTATCATATTTCAGCATATGAGCAATGGTTTCAGCTGGATAACAGGCGTTTACAGCCACCAATTCTACAGAATTATCGATGACAGCCTTTCTAAAAACCATACGGCCAATTCTTCCCAACCCATTAATGGCAATCTTTGTTTTTCCCATGTTCCAGCCCCCTATATATGATATACTTTTTAACCCTTTTCACAGAAACAGTATAACATATTGCAAGCGCTTTTACATAAAAGAGTGCATTTTTTCACAAAAAAATAACACGTCGGAATCCCGACGTGTTATTATACGATGTTCCACCTTTGAAGTATGTCTTTTAATTGGTCGAAGCTTTGCTCGACAGATCCATTATTATCAATGACCGCATCGGCAAGAGCCGCTTTTTTCTTTACCGGGATTTGGGAAGCAATTCTTGCTTCTGCATCCTCACTGGTCGACTGATCACGTTCCATCAAACGTCGGAGCTGCGTTTCTTCCTCTACATAAACGACTAACGTCTTCTCGACATAATCCGTCAGCTTGCTTTCAAAAAGTAACGGGATGTCCAATACAACAGCACGGTGTCCTTCTTCCTTATAGCATTCCCGTTGACGAACCATTTCTTTTCTCACTTCAGGGTGAACGATGCCGTTTAATTCCTTACGCTTTTCTTCATTGGAGAAGACAACGCCCCCGAGTTTCTTACGGTCAATCGTCCTGTCCTCCAACAAAATATCAGAGCCGAATGCTTCAACAATACGTGTGTATGCAGCTTCACCAGGTTCCACCACTTTCCTCGATATCACATCGGCATCTACAACCGGGATACCCAATTCTTTAAACATAGCAGAGATAGTGCTTTTACCGCTGGCTATACTGCCGGTTAATCCGATGACAACAGTCATGACACGACCCCCTTTATGTATAGAGAAGAGACATGGCTCTCCTCTTATTCCAACACTCATGAAAGTTTAATTAAGCCGATGATAATGAGCAGGACGCCCGGCAGGATGGATATACTCTCCACTTTCTCACTTAAATGTCTGCCGCTCCATATACCGCCTGCCAGCATGAGAAACGTAGCCAGTGTAATAAACAACGACGTCATTAGTGTAGGCATCCCGATCATAGCTCCGCTTACTCCCGCTCCGATAGAGTCCAGGGACAAGGCGATACCCAAGAGAAACACTTCTTTCCCCCGGATACCCCCGGAATGATCCACATCTGCCGCGACGGGATCATTCAGTACCTCCGCCGGCTTAAACCATGAATCATCTTCCTTCTGCGGCTTCCTCTTCTTAAAAAACTGCCAAAGAAAGAATATACCTATGAAAATCAGGGCTGATGCTCCCGTTTTCTCCGCCACTTCCGGTGAGACATAAGCGATCAGCAAATGCCCGAAATAGGAGGAAAGCAGAAACACAACACCGGACAAACAAGCGATCGATAGGACAGCTCTCTTTGCAATGGTTACTTTCTTCAAACCTAATACACAGCCGATTCCAAAGCTGTCGATGCTGACTGCTGTCACAAACAAAAAAATGAACAAACCGATACTCAAGGTCGATCACCCTCCTGCTACACAGGATATGGGTTCACAGACCTGAGGTTACTCGGAGACAACCAGCCGCTGGCAATTTGGGCATATATGGGTGCCGCGACCGCTCACCTTCCGCTTCTCAATAGGCGTCCCGCACTCCACACAATCCTCGTCCTGTTTTCCATAGACACGCAGCTTCTGTTGGAACATACCGATCTCCCCCTGGCTGTTCAAGTAGGAGCGAATGGTGGTACCCCCCTGTTCGATCGCCTCGAGAATAACAGCAATACTCGCCTCGCGTACTTTTGCAGCTTCCTCTCGTGTCAACGTGTTCGCTATTCTCTCCGGATGGACCTTGGCGCGGAAGAGTGCCTCATCCACATAAATGTTGCCGAGCCCCGCTACGATGGATTGATCCAAGAGAACGGCCTTCATGTTACGGGACGTCTTCATAAGTTTCATATAGAAGTAATCCAAAGTGAATGCTTCCTCAAATGGATCAGGTCCAAGCTGTACTAACGGCTTCACCGAAGACTCTTCCCCTTTTCGAAACGCATGCATCGTGCCAAACTTCCTCACATCGTTATAACGGAGTTCCGTGCCGTCCGTGAAGTGGAAAATGACGTGCGTATGTTTAGGCTTCTCCATCGAGGATTCATAGACACCGAATTTCCCTTCCATTCTCAGGTGGGAAACGAGAGAGAGGTCATCCAGTTGAAAAATCAAAAACTTCCCCTTTCGCTCGATATCCCTGATCGTCTGCCCTCTCAGAAGACGATCAAATTCCTTTGGATCCTGCGGATGTTTGATGATGTTCCCCCAATAGACGGATACGGAGGCGATTTCTTTTCCAATGGCGAGATGGTGGAGCGTTCTCCTGACCGTCTCAACTTCCGGTAGTTCTGGCATTCTTTCATTCTCCTCACTTACTTTGCATCGTACCAAGTATCTCCGTAAGAGGAATCCACCTTCAAAGGTACATCCAGTTCCACGGTGCTTTCCATGACGGAGGCTACTAAATCCTGCAGTTTCTCAATTTCTTCTTTCGGTGCTTCAATGATCAATTCATCATGTACCTGTAATAACACTTTCGCCTCCAGTTTTTCTTCCACGAGGCGTTTTTCCAAATCGACCATCGCCTTCTTGATGATATCGGCTGCGCTCCCCTGGATCGGGGTGTTCATAGCAGTCCGCTCGGCAAACCCGCGTTTATTGAAGTTACGACTCTTAATGTCAGGAAGGTAACGTCTCCGGTTCATGAACGTCTTCACGTACCCGGTATCCTTAGCCTCACGAACCGATTCATCCATATAGGATTTGACGCCTGGATAGGATTCGAAATACTTATCAATAAACGCCTGAGCATCCTTCCTCGTGATGCCAAGGCTCTGAGACAAGCCGTAATCACTGATTCCATAAACGATTCCGAAATTGACCGCTTTCGCCTGTCTCCTCATATTACTCGTAACTTCTTCCGGCGCAACTCCAAACACTTCACTAGCCGTTTGTGTATGAATATCCTCGCCTCCACGGAACGCCTCAATTAACTTTTCGTCCTGGGCAATATGAGCAAGAACACGCAGTTCAATTTGGGAATAGTCACTTGCGAACATCACCCATCCTTCTTCTGAAGGGATGAAGGCCTGACGGATTTTCCGTCCTTCTTCCAGGCGGATTGGAATGTTCTGAAGGTTTGGATCCGTCGAGCTCAACCGACCTGTTTGTGTGAGAGCTTGATTAAAGCGGGTATGAATTTTGTGTGTATCCTTGTGAACAACCTTCAGAAGGCCTTCGATATAGGTCGATTTCAACTTCCTTAATTGACGATTCAACAATATTTTCGTAATGATTGGATGCTTGTCTTCCAACTGCTCCAATACATCCGCCGAAGTGGAATACCCCGTTTTCGTTTTCTTAATGACGGGAAGTTCGAGCTTTTCGAACAGAATAGGGCCGAGCTGTTTAGGCGAATTGAGGTTAAACGGCTCACCGGCAAGTTCATAAATTTCTTCCTCCACCTTGTTTAAGCGTGCCTCCAGTTCTTCTCCCATCTCTTCCAAACGACCAACATCCACACGGACACCCCTGTGTTCCATTCTGCCAAGGATCAGCGCAAGCGGCATTTCCAAATCATTGTAGAGGTTAAACTGTTCATTTTGGACGAGCTGCTCCTCCATTTTACTCTTCATATGGTATAGGGCAGATGCTTTCCTGCTGATATGTTCGTAGAACGTACGATCTTCATCCGGACGCTTCAGCTTCGCACCCTTTCCGTACACTTCTTCATCATAGTTCACTTCCGCCTCCCCAAGTCTGTGTGCGACAGCCGGGATGTCGTGATTGTTCTCAGAAGGATTGATCAAATAAGAAGCTAAAAGTAAATCGAAGGTAATTCCTTTCAATTCAATTCCATACCGAAGCATCGCTACAAGCGTTCTCTTGGCATCGAACACCCATTTCTCCCGTGTGTCATCCTCAGCCCATTTTTTGAAGACCGGGGATTTAACCGCCTGCTCGAGAGTCAGGACATATTTCTTCTCCTCATTGACTATAGCAATGGCCTCTATGGGAGCCGTGTGATAATTCTCGTAAAGCATTTCCACCACAAGCGCTTCCCTGCCCGTAAACATTTCTTCTTTCAGCTCTTCTATCACTTCCACTTCTATATCGGGAAGTTCCGTCTTCGCTTCGGATTCTCCTTCTTCCCCTTGAATGCGGGAAAGCAGGGATTGAAATCCAAGGTCTTTAAAGAAGTTACTGACTGCTTGGGAGGGATATCCCTCATACGCAATATCCTTAAGACCCACTTCAATCGGCGCTTGTCTCTCAATCGTCACAAGCTGCTTACTCATGAAAGCTTCTTCCTTATTGTCCTCCAATTTTTCTTTCAGCTTCTTCCCGCTCACCTGATCTATGTTCTCATACAGGTTCTCGAGCGTTTCAAACTGCTTCAACAACTTGACCGCTGTTTTTTCACCGACACCCGGTACTCCGGGGATATTATCAGAGCTGTCTCCCATAAGCGCTTTTAAATCAATGATCTGATCCGGTCTGACCTCCATTTTGTCCAGAAGGAAAGAAGGCGTATATGTATCGACATTTGTAATCCCCTTCTTCGTAAGACGGACCGTAATCTGTTCGTTGACCAATTGCAGCAGGTCTTTGTCACCGGAAATGACTTGGACATCCATTCCCTTCTCGCCGGCTTCTGTGGCAAGCGTACCGATGATATCATCCGCCTCATAATTTTGCAGCTGGTAACTGTGAACCCCGAATGTCTCGAGCAGTTCTTTCAGTACAGGAAACTGTTCCGAGAGCTCCGGCGGTGTCTTCTGACGGCCGCCCTTGTATTCTTTATACGTAGCATGGCGGAACGTGGTCTTCCCTGCATCAAATGCAACAAGTAAATGATCCGGTTTATCTTCTTCCAGTATTTTTAGCAGCATCGTCGTAAAACCATAGACAGCGTTCGTATAAACTCCCTTATCATTGTTCAGTAAAGGGAGAGCGAAGAATGCCCGGTAAGCTATACTATTTCCATCAATTAAAATGACCTTCTCAGCCATGAACTCACTCCTATTCTTAAAAACGGCGATCCGGGATCACAGGGGGCGACGTCATTCGTCCTGTCATCTCCATCCTATGTTACCCCATGGGCATGAATAAAACGCCTTTTTCTTCATTCTACCATGTTTATAGCAGAGAAGAAAAAGACGCCACCTTCCTGTTATTCGATATAACCCTGCAAGAGATCGGTATAAGGAGAATCCTGAGGGAGAATAATCGTCGTTTCTCCATCAATTGTCGTTTCATAGGATTCAAGGGTTCGGTAGAGTCGGTAAAACTCAGGGTCTTTGGAGAAAGATTCATTGTAAACAGCCGCTGCCTGCTGCTCTCCTTCCGAACGGATTTTCTCTGCATTTGCTCTGGCTGTCGACAACATCTCCTGTACTTCCCTGTCGACTTCCGCCCTGATTCTGCTCTTATCCGCTTCCCCCTCCGACAAATACTGTTGCGCTATCTTTTCTCTGTCCGTAATCATTTGGTTGAAGACAGCTGCTTCATTCGATTCGGGAAGGTCCGACCGTTTAATCCGGACGTCGTCCACGACAATTCCATAGTTGTCACGAGCCAGATATTCATTTACTTTCGATGTAATTTCATCATTGAGCACACCTCGGGAACTCTCTTCTTCGTTAATAATTTCCGAAAAGTCCATCTTTCCAAGCTCCGAGCGGACAATGGAGAAGATGAACTCACCCATTCTTGCTTCCGCACCGATTACCGTCCTGGCATTGGCAATCATTCTCTCCGGATCTTCAATGCTCCAAACGGCGTAATTGTCGATGATCATACGCTTTTTATCCAATGTGGTAATCTCTTTCTCTTCTACGTCGTACACCATCTTCTTTTTTGACAATGTCGATACTTCCTGAACGAAAGGAACCTTGAATTTGAGTCCGGGTGTTTCATGGATCTTCACAATATCACCAAATTGCCGGACTACTTTGTACTCCCCTTCCTTCGCAATAACAACAGAGCTTATTCCTGTTAAGAGAAGAAAGATGATGACAAGCAGAGCAACCCCCGCCTTCACGTATTTCCTTATATCTCTATTCTTCGTTTTCTTTTCGTCAAATATATCGTCCGTCAAGATGCACCCTCCTCTTCAGACTGATCCGCTTCCGGACTTTGCTCCTGCTTTTTCTCCTGTTGGACAGACCCATCAAGGACCGGTTGCTGCTGTAGCGGCAAATGCTTCATGGTATCCCCATCGTCGTTCATAATATATACGTTTGCGTCCGGTAATACACTTTCCAACGTCTCCATGACCAGCCGGTCTTTGGTGATATTTTCGTGACTTTCATACTCCGATAATAAAGCCTCGAACCTGGAAACGGCCCCGTTTGCATTTTGGATTCGTTCTACCTTATCCCCTTCGGCACGTTGAATAATTGCATCTTTCTCCCCGAGCGCTTCCTCTCTCATCTGATTGGCATACTTCTCCGCTTCGTTGACTTTGCTTTGTTTTTGTTCTCTGGCATCTGTAACTTTCGTGAAAGCTTCTCTCACTTCTTCATTCGGCAGATCCACCTCCTGCAGACGGACATCAATGATCGAGATGCCGACATCGTATTGATCCATCAAGGAAACGAGATTTTCACGCACTTGGTTCTCAATCTCGGCTTTCCCGGAAGTAAGCGCCTCATCAATTTGGCTGCTTCCGATTACCCCTCTTAACGAAGAAGAGGTGGCATTGAAAAGTACCTGCTCCGGATCTTCGGACGCGAATAAGTACCCAGTGGGCTCGGTAATCTTCCATTGAACGACAAGGTCTGCCTGTACGATCATGTCATCCCCTGTAATCATCGTAACTTTATCTGCCTCTTCTCCATCATTAAAACCGAAGTCCAGACTGAACGTTTCCTTCGATAATTTTTCGACCTCTTGTATCGGCCACGGCATCTTGAAATGAAGTCCTGGTTCGATGACCCCTTCTTCCGCCTTACCGAAGGTTAAAACGACCGCCTGCTCCGACTCATCCACCGTGTACCACGTAGTAATAAGTACAAGAATTAATAGACATCCGGCCAGTCCGAGACCAACCCATGTATAGAACTGCTTCATACTCATCCGGAATCCCCCTCACCTATGTATATTTTAGTTACGTTTTTGTTACAAAAAGGTTTCAAAACTAGTATATTTTTACCAAAAATTACAAAAAAAGCAGAAGCGAGGGAAGCTTCTGCTTAAAAGAGAAAACACCTTGGATGAAAGGGTTTCACTGGTATTATATCTAGATATTGTTAAAGTAATCTTATGCTTGTATTAATTTTCCGTAAACTTCTTCGGTATTTCTACATAAAAAGTCGTTCCTTCATCGACAGCACTTTCCACGCGGATATTTCCACGATGAGCTTCAATAATATGCTTCACAATGGCAAGCCCGAGACCGGTCCCCCCGGAATTTCTGCTTCTTGCTTTATCCACCCGGTAAAACCTTTCGAAAATCCGCGATATTTCCGACTCAGGAATTCCCACACCCGTATCCGATATAATTACGGTGACGGATTCCTCCTGCTCCTCCACGGAAAGTGCTACCCGGCCGCCTTCTGGTGTGTAGTTGACAGCATTGGTGATCAGATTCATAAATACTTGCTTAAGCCGGCTTGAATCACCTTCGATGAGAACTCCGTCTTTCCAATCCATAGATAAAATGTTCCCTTTTCTTCCAGCATGCTGTTCGACAATCGGACCTAAGTCCTGGAACAGCCGACCGACATCTACCTGTTCAATATTCAAGTGAAAGTCTTCGCGTTCGAGCTTAGAAAGGTCCAATAAGTCTTGGATCAAGGACTGCAGCCGGCCACTTTCCTTCAGGATAATCCTCAAAAACTGCTCCAGCATCTGCTCATCTTTCATCGCTCCATCTAAAAGGGTCTCCGAAAATCCACGAATGGATGTAATCGGAGTTTTCAGTTCATGAGAGACATTGGCTACGAAGTCCTTCCTTGTCTGTTCTAACTGCTTTAAGTCTGTTATATCATGGAAGACAAGAACGACACCCTTCCATTTCTGGTCCTCACTCAAAATTGGTGCACCGGTAACCTCCAAGTGCTTTCTGCTTATGTTAACCGGAAGAACGAAGGTCTCTCTCACGGTTTCTTCAAACATATATACACGCTGCACCGTTTCATGTATCGCCGTATATGGGATCGCATCATGGTACAGGTAGCCTACATATTGCTGTTTTTCACCACCGAAAGTTTCAAGGAACGCACGATTCTGCAAAAGAATATAGCCTTTTTCGTCTATCAGCACTAAGCCGTTCCCCATGTGATTGATAACAGCCTCCAGCTGATTTTCCTGCATGCCTTTCGTCTGGTTCACTTCTTGAAGATTGCGGGCAAGGATATTGATTGCCTGACTAAGTTCTCCCGCTTCACCGAAGTAACCTTCATATGTTCGAGCCCGGTAATCCCCTTTAGCCAGCTTTTTCGCAGCAGTAGTGGCCGCCCTTATCGGCCGAACATACTTACCAAACACATTAAATCCTATGATAAAGATGACCAAGAGGCCGAGAAACATCGTACAGCTGATCAGGAGCCATATATTCCGTGTAATGCTTGATAATGAATCGACTGGTGAAAGCAGCACGAGTGTGCCTTCCAAGTTGCTTACTTCAATAGTAGTAGGGTAGAAGAAAACATCCCCTATCAGACGACCGCTGTTGCTTATTTCTCCATTTGAAGGAACAGCTGAAAGAATCTTTTCCTTCTCCGCATTGGAAATAGAGTCTACGGCGTCAACGGTATCGATAATAATCTCCTCTGACTCATCCAGAAAGACGATGCCGGTGTCTAATTGTGAACTAAATTCTTCCAACTCATCCCGAGATACCTCACTATTTTCTGTAAAGCTCTCCAAATACGTTACAAAATAGCGGCTCTCCACTTCCACCCTGTCTTCCAGAATATTGACGAAGTATCCCCTGGTCAACTGAGCCAGCAACACGCCTAAACCGATCATGACGATGACAATTAAAATCGCATACGTCAAAAGCGGACGAGTACTGGAGGACATTTACTTCGGTTCCTCCATTTTATAGCCGAGCCCACGGATGGTTTTAATATAGACCGGCTTTTTCGTATCCGGCTCAATTTTCTCTCTCAGATGACTCACATGGACATCAACGATCCGTGTATCTCCCGCAAAATCGTAATTCCAAACAGAACGTAACAGCTGATCTCTCGACAAAACTCTGCCCAGATTCTTAGCCAGGTGCAGAAGTAGTTCAAATTCTTTAGGTGTACACGTCAATGCTTCCCCGTTCATAGTCGCTTCGTATTGTTCAGGGTAGATTGATAAGCTGCCTACCTTTATTTCATCATATACCTGGGTTGGTGTATCCCTGTCCATCCTTCTTAAAATTGCTTTTATTCGGGCAACTACTTCCCGCGGACTGAATGGTTTCGTCAAGTAATCATCCGCCCCGAGTTCCAGTCCCAGGACTTTATCAAACTCATCATCTTTGGCCGTCAGCATAAGGATTGGTGTTTGTACCTGCTTTTGCCTCAGCTGCTTGCAAACTTCCATCCCATCCATACCCGGCAGCATGATATCCAGAACAATAAAGTCGAACGCCGTATTCGATGCTTTTTCCAAAGCTTCGGTACCGGAGTAAGCAACCTCCGTCACATAACCGGCCTGCTCTATGTTATATTTCAATAAAGTCACAATCGATTCTTCATCATCCACTATCAATATTTTTTGTTCCAAAACCCTCACCCCAACCAGCATTTTTCTTCATCATACAACGAAGTTTACATTTTGAATACAGATCCTTACAAACTTTACTTAATCTTAATATACTCTTTGACACCTTTTATACTCAAAAAGAAAGAGCAGCCATGTAAAGGCTGCTCTTTCTGTCTTGATGAGAATAGCAAGACATCGTTTCCTTTTTCCTATTCTCAATAAAAATTTTCTAAAGACGTGGCATTCATAGAATGTGGTTCAGAAGGGGGGCGGACGACAAGCGAACCTTTGACGACTTCCTCCCCGTCCGTATCGTATCCATTCACGTGAAGCGTTATCGCTTCGCTGCGTTTGTCGATTTCCGTAATTTCTAATTGGAAGCGTACATCCGCATAATGGTAGACCGGTTTCGGATATTCGATGGAGTGACTAAGAATGTGGCTCCCAGGCCCGGGAAGGTGCATGGAAACAATCGACGATACCATACCAAACAGCATCACAGCAGGTACAATCGGTTGTTTGAACGGTGTTTGTGAGGCATAATCGTGCTGAACATATAAAGGGTTGGCGTCGTCGGTCAAGCCGAGGTATATCAACAAATCACGGTCTTCGATAGTAAAGGCGGCATTGTAGCGCTCCCCTACTTTTAGATCCTGAAGTTTCTTTCCAAGCTTTCTCTTTTTACCAAGCATCAGCAAACCTCCTCGTAAGCGTTTTCTTAAATGGGTAAAAAAAGGATCCGAGGGTTGGCCTCGAATCCCTTTGTGTTTATTCTAATACATTCAGCACACTTTTAACAGAATCCGCAGATTTATCAAGCTGCTGCTTTTCCTCATCCGTCAGTTCAAGTTCAAGAATTTCCTCAATCCCATTTCCTCCAAGGATAGTAGGAACACCAAGGTAGATACCGTCGTATCCATACTCTCCTTCCAGGTAAGCAATGGACGGAAGAATTCTTCGCTGATCTTTCAAGATAGCTTCTGCCATTTGCACCAAAGATGCGGCTGGAGCATAATAGGCACTGCCGTTTCCGAGCAGGCCGACGATTTCTCCCCCGCCTTTGCGCGTCCGTTCAACGATGGCATCCAAGCGCTCTTTCGAAATCAATTTTTCAAGCGGAATACCTCCGGCGAAAGAATATCGAATCATCGGGACCATATCATCCCCATGACCCCCAAGGACAAAGCCGGTAATGTCCTTGATGGACACGTTCAGCTCTTCCGCTACGAATGTACTGAAACGGGCAGTATCCAGCACACCCGACTGACCAATGACCCGGTTCTTAGGAAATCCTGCTTCCTGAAAGACGGAATAAGTCATAGCATCGACCGGATTGGTCAAAACGACGATAAAGCAATCCGGGGAATGCGCCACGATTTCCTTAGTGACGCTTTTCATTATCTTGGCATTCGTGCTGACAAGATCATCACGACTCATGCCCGGTTTACGGGCAATTCCTGCGGTGATGATAACAAGGTCAGAACCTTTCGTGTCCTCATAATTGGAGGTACCCGTAATGTCGGCATCAAACCCCTGAACCGGACTGGCTTCCAGCATATCCAACGCTTTTCCTTTCGTCGGATCTTCCATATCGGGGATATCCACGATGACGACATCACCCAGTTCTTTCTGCGCGAGCATCAAGGCTGTCGTCGCGCCGGTGAATCCCGCACCTATCACAGATATTTTATTTCTACGAATGGCCATAACGATCCCCTTCCTTTATGAGAGATTAACCCATATTCTTGATAAGCTCATCACCAAATGCAGAGCACTTCACTTCTGTAGCGCCATCCATCATACGTGCAAAGTCATACGTGACAACTTTGCTTGCAATCGTCTTATCCATAGACTTGGTAATCAAATCAGCCGCTTCTCTCCAGCCAAGGTGCTCAAGCATAAGAACACCAGACAGGATGACAGAAGACGGGTTCACTTTGTCCAAACCGGCATACTTAGGGGCTGTCCCGTGAGTCGCTTCAAAAATAGCATGTCCTGTTTCGAAGTTGATATTAGCTCCAGGTGCGATTCCGATACCGCCAACCTGGGCAGCAAGTGCATCAGAGATGTAGTCACCGTTCAAGTTCATAGTCGCTACGACATCAAACTCTTTCGGACGCGTAAGGATCTGCTGAAGGAAGATGTCTGCAATGGCATCTTTCACAATGATTTTACCTTCTGCTTCGGCAGCTTCCTGGGCTTTGTTGGCAGCTTCTTTGCCATCTTTCTCCACAATACGGTCATACTCAGCCCAAGTGAATACTTTATCAGCATACTCTTCTTCTGCTACTTCGTATCCCCAAGCTTTAAATGCACCTTCTGTGAACTTCATGATGTTTCCTTTGTGCACAAGTGTGACGCTCTTACGTCCTTCGTTCAATGCATAATCAATCGCTGCACGGACCAGACGCTTCGTACCTTCTTCCGATACCGGCTTGATACCGATTCCGGACGTTTCAGGGAAACGAATTTTATGTACACCCATCTCATTCTGAAGGAATTCGATGACTTTCTTCACTTCTGGAGAACCTTTCTGCCATTCAATTCCTGCATAAATATCTTCCGTATTTTCACGGAAAATAGCCATGTCTGTATCTTCCGGACGTTTCACTGGAGATGGTACTCCTTCAAAGTAGCGGACAGGGCGAAGACATGTGAATAAATCAAGTTCTTGACGAAGTGCTACGTTCAAGGAACGGATTCCGCCTCCGATTGGTGTAGTTAATGGACCTTTAATGGCAATTTTATAATCACGAATCGTTTCCAGCGTTTCAGCAGGAAGCCATTCGCCCGTGTTATCAAATGCTTTCTGACCAGCAAGAACTTCTTTCCATTCAATAGACTTCTCACCGTTGTACGCTTTATCTACTGCAGCTTCAATTACACGGCTGGCTGCTGCCCAAATATCCGGTCCGATGCCGTCTCCTTCGATGAATGGGATTACTGGTGTGTTTGGTACGTTCAAAGTTCCGTCTTGTTCTACTGAAATTTTCTGTGCTTGTGTCAAAATAAACCCTCCTAAAAATTTGTAACAATTTATGGATGGATCATCCATTTCTATCATACGTTAAATTAAGTTGAATAAAAAGTAGCGGGAGGCCGGTATTTAACCGGCATGCCTGATTATCTCTCTGCAATCGGAGTGTACGTTTGTCCTTTAGGACCGGTATATTCCGCGCGAGGACGGATCAAGCGGTTGTTGGAGTATTGCTCCAGAATATGTGCAAGCCATCCGGATACACGGCTTACAGCAAAGATCGGTGTGAAGATATCATGATCGATACCGAGGCTGTGGTAGACAGATGCAGAGTAAAAGTCTACGTTTGCAGGCAGGCCTTTGTTCTCCTTGATATATTCTTCAATTTTAATAGACATGTCATAGTATTTGGATTGACCGGTCAATTCAGTTAATTCCCGGGACATTTCCTTCAAATGTTTGGCACGAGGGTCTCCGGAGCGATACACGCGGTGTCCCATACCCATGATCTTTTCTTTGTTGGCAAGCTTCTCTTCAATGGCAGGAATGGCATTCTCAACACTGCCGATCTCTGTAAGCATCTTCATGACACGCTCGTTAGCTCCGCCGTGAAGAGGACCTTTAAGTGCACCAATGGCAGCTGTTACGCCTGAATAAACATCAGAGAGAGTAGCCACACACACTCGTGCAGTGAAAGTGGACGCGTTCAATTCATGGTCGGCATGAAGCACCAACGCTTTATTAAATGCGGTAACTTCCAACTCCTCGGGTTCTTTTGCGTTCAGCATATAAAGAAAGTTCCCTGCAAAACTGAGGTCTTTTCTAGGGGAGACAGGTTCCTGGCCGTTACGGATGCGTGAGAACGCGGTCACGACTGTAGGGATTCTTGCCTGGAGGCGGAGCGCTTTACGATTGTTCGCTTCCTCTTCCATGACGTCAGATTCAGGATCGAATAGTCCAAGCATCGATACAGCAGTACGAAGAGCTGCCATAGGATGAACCGTTGATAGATCATACGATTTAAGATGGTCAACGATCTCGGATGGAATATCCATGCTAGAGATCAGTTCTGATTTAAATGCATCTAATTCTTCTTGTTTCGGAAGCTTTTTGTTCCAAAGAAGATAAATAACTTCTTCAAAGCTGGAGTTATTCGCTAAATCATCGATATCATAGCCGACGTATGTCAACTTATCATCGATGATGGAACTGATGGAAGATTCCGTTGCGGTAATTCCTTCAAGACCTTTGGTTGATGATGACATATAATCTCTCCTTTTAAAAAAATTCCACTTGTCGAAAAGACAAGAAAACGCTTAAATTACTGTTGTCCCCTATGATTGGAAATCAACCCCAAGGCTAATTATAAAGTATTCTGAAGAGAATGTGAATTGAAACCGTTTAATTTGAAGGAATTTATCGAAATTTTATTCTTCATTTTATGGATAATTATGTAACAAAAAGGCTGAATTCCTCTGTATAACGGGTGTAGAGGAAGATTTAGGGAAAGGAGTGTTTTCTATTCGAAATCAGACTTTTCTCCTTGGTTTTATCCGATTCATCGTCGTCCTTCTTCTTGCTGCCGGGTTTGTGTACGTGACAACTTTCGTCTGGACATACTTATACCCCTTCCTGTTTGCAGTCCTGCTGTCCATAATACTACGCCCGTTCATCCTTCTCCTTCAAAGGAGACTTAGATTACCACGTGCTGCAGCGGTTCTGATTGTACTTGCCCTTGTAGGAAGTTTAGCGGCAAGCCTTGTTGCCTTGGTTATCGCCGAATTGATTAAAGGGATGCAGTACATCGCAGCCGGATTGCCGGAGTATTTCCATTTATTCTCTACTTATCTGACAGGCAAAGCCGTTCAATTATCCAAACAAATCATTGGTTCCTTCGAATCCCTTACCGGAAATTTGAATATGGATCAGCAGTTGAGTTTGAATACCTACTTGGATACCGTTCAGGAAAAGGTTACGGAGGGAGGGTTGACGGTCCTTAATGAGATTTTGGAAAGCCTGGGCGTATTATTAACAAGTCTCCCCACCTCTATCGCCATGGTCTTTATTACGTTTCTGGCAACTTTCTTCTTATGTAAAGATTGGGAAACCATCAGAACAGCTGTCTATACATGTACCCCCCCGGTACTCACCGCCAAGGCCTTTGCTTTTCGTAAAGAGTGGCACTATACTTGGACCGGGCTGATCAAAGCTCAATGTACACTTGTCCTAATATCGTCTGTTCTCACAGGTATTGGACTAACCATCATCGGTGCTCCCTATGTTTTACCGATTACACTCTTCACTGCTTTTGTAGACTTCATTCCTTACATTGGTACAGGTGTCGTTTTTCTCCCTTGGATAATCTTTCAGTTCTTCACAGGTTCCTATGGAATGACCATCGGTTTGATCATTGTCTACATGGTGGTCATTATTACAAGACAGGTACTTGAGCCGAAGCTCCTCGGCGATCACTTCGGCGTGCCCCCCATAATTTTATTAGCTGCGATGTTCACAGGTTTCCAGCTCTTTGGAGGGTATGGAATCATATTGAGTCCGCTGGTTCTAATGATCGTACAGACCTTGAATAAAACAGGACTGACTAAGGAAATAACCGCATTCATTAAAGGAGATAGACCTTGAATTTTTTCTTATAAAAAAACGGACGCCTGCAGCTTCTAAAAACACACTGCACAAACGTCCGAATATATATTTCAAAACTATGCTGTTATCGTCTGTATATCGTTACGGTACCTTTTTGAAGTGCTTTTTGAATCGCACCTCGGATGATGTGCTTGATCGGCCCTCTCGTCACGGGAAGCAGTAGACCGAAACCTGCTGCATCCGTAATAAAGCCGGGCGTTAACAAAAAAGCTGCGCCGATAAGAATACAAGCCCCGTCTAACAAGGCATCCTGAGGCATCTGACCTCTCGACATGGAAGTCTGGACGTTCCGGATCGTTTCAAGGCCCTGCTTTCTTGCAAGCCAGGCCCCAACGACACCTGTAGAGATGATAAGCAGAATGATCCACCAAGGTCCGATATAGCTGCCTGCCCAAACGAATAATCCGATTTCCAGTGCAGGAACAATTATTATTAATAGAAATAACCAACGAAACATAGGATCCTTCCCTTCTTCCCGACTTATACTTCTATTATACCGGGAATGATCTCCTCTATAAAAAGAAAAGGCAGAGAAGGTGTCTTCTCTGCCTTTATCTTCCTTTTACAGGACGCTTGCATGTCCTTCGTAAATGTCCCCGCGGGAACTGTCAATTGTAATATCAGAGCCATCTTTGATGATGTTCAATGCGTCTTGAACACCAACGATGACAGGAATGCCCAAGCTCAAGCCGACAACCGCTGCATGGGAAGTCAAACCACCTTCAAGGGTAACGATTCCTGCTGCTTTTTCTATAGCAGGCATCATATCTTTATCTGTACCATGAGTAACGAGGATATCGCCGTCTTCTACACGATCCAAAGCTTCTTTGGCATTGTTGGCTACGACAGCACGGCCATAGGCACTTTTCTGTCCTACACCCTGCCCTTTGACGAGAACGTCACCGATAACATGAACCTTCATCAAGTTCGTCGTACCACTTTCACCAACAGGCACACCGCCGGTGATGACAACGCGATCTCCGCGAGATGCAAGACCGGAGGCCAGGCTGTTTTCAACAGCTACATCAAGCATTTCGTCTGTGGAATAAGCACGGGATCCCATGACGCCATACACGCCCCAGACAAGAGATAGCTTACGGTGTACTTTTTCATCAGAAGTAATGGCTACAATCGGTGCTTTCGGACGGTATTTAGAAATCATACGAGCAGTATGGCCACTCTCCGTCGGTGTGACGATTGCAGCTGCATCCAAATTAATGGCTGTGTGTGTAACCGACTGACTGATCGCATCCGTGATCGTCATGTCACTGTGCTTGGAACGCTCTTGAAGCAGTTGGAAATGGTTAAGCGCCGTTTCCGTTTTGCTTGCGATATTGTGCATCGTCTGCACAGCTTCTACAGGGTAGTCACCGGCAGCTGTTTCGCCAGAAAGCATGATTGCATCCGTACCATCGAAAATGGCGTTAGCTACGTCAGAAGCTTCTGCACGTGTCGGGCGAGGGTTACGCTGCATAGAGTCAAGCATTTGAGTAGCTGTAATGACTGGTTTACCTGCTTCATTACACTTACGAATCAGCTGTTTCTGTACAAGTGGAACATCTTCGGCTGGAATTTCCACACCTAAATCTCCACGCGCAACCATCAGACCGTCACTGACTTCAAGAATATCGTCGATGTTGTCGACACCTTCCTGGTTTTCGATCTTAGGAATGATTTGAATATGAGAAGCATCGTGCTTTTCAAGAAGCTCTCTGATTTCCAGTACGTCGGAAGCACGACGCACGAAGGATGCCGCAATAAAATCTACACCCTGCTGAATTCCAAATTCGATGTCATTGGCATCTTTTTCTGTAATTCCTGGAAGATTCACGCTGACATTCGGAACGTTTACGCCTTTTTTATTTTTAAGAAGCCCGTTGTTAAGGACAGTCGTCTTGATTTCATTGTTTTCTTTATCTATTTCTTCTACCTCTAGTTCTACCAGTCCATCATCCAAAAGGATTTTGGAACCAGGGTGAACATCGTTGATCAAGCCTGTATAAGTGACGGAAAAGCGCTCTGCATCGCCCTCAATATCCTCCATCGTCACGTAGACCGTCGCACCTTTCTCAAGGTATGCTTCGCCATCTTTAAGCGTACGGGTACGAATTTCAGGACCTTTCGTATCCAATAGGATCGCTACTGTTTTGCCTGTAGCTTTGGAAGCTTCACGGATGTTGATGATTCGTGCTCCGTGCTCATCAAAGTCACCGTGTGAAAAATTCAGACGGGCGACGTTCATACCTGCTTCCATAAGCTGAGTTAATTTCTCTACTGATTCCGATGCAGGACCGATCGTACTCACGATTTTGGTTTTTCTAAACATATTTATTTCCTCCTCAGATGCCTCTTGCAAATTATATAGATAGTTCTTTGGAAAGGCGGTACATATCCATGTCGATAACGTGCTTTTGACCTAAGATATCTACGATATCATGATCGACCAATTGGTTCTTTTGAATACCTACCATGCGGCCTGCTTTTCCTTGAAGAAGCAGATCGACAGCGTACGCCCCCAGACGACTGGCAAGAACACGGTCGGCAGCACTTGGTGCTCCTCCACGCTGCGTATGTCCAAGAACGGTCACTCGGGTCTCGAGATCGGCAGCTTCATCAATTCGTTTACCGAACTCCATTCCGCTTCCTACTCCTTCAGCCAGCAGAATGATGGAGTGTTTCTTGCCCCGCTCATGTCCACGCTTAAGACGATCGATAACATCATCGAATTCATCCTCCACTTCGGGAATAAGAATACTTTCCGCTCCGTCGGCAAGACCAGCCCAAAGGGCAAGATCTCCGGCGTCACGGCCCATGACTTCGATTACATACGTACGCTCGTGAGAAGTCGCTGTATCACGAATTTTGTCAATTGCGTCTATAATCGTATTCAGAGCCGTGTCAAAACCAATAGTAAAATCCGTTCCCGGAATATCATTATCGATTGTCCCAGGCACACCGATGCAAGGATATCCTTTTTCGGTTAATTTTTTTGCCCCCATAAAGGTACCATCACCACCGATAGCTATCAAGCCCTCAATGCCATGTTTCTTCAATTGCTCAATACCTTTCAATTGGCCTTCTTCTGTCTTAAACTCTTCACATCGGGCAGAGTACAGTTTCGTTCCACCACGTTGGATGATGTCTCCGACCGAACCGAGTTCCATCTTCTCGATGTCTCCATCAATCAGGCCCTGGTAGCCGTATTTGATGCCGTACACTTCTACTTCGTGGTAGATAGCTTTCCTTACGACCGCCCTGATCGCGGCGTTCATACCGGGAGCATCTCCTCCACTGGTAAGCACTCCAATTCTCTTCATTCTTTCATCACCTCAAAAGTTCTTAGTTCTGTCCATAAACGCACATGGAAGGAAACATCCGTCCAAACGGACATGCACAGGCTATCCTCTAGTCTATACAACTGATTGGATCATCAACAATCCGACCATATGGTAACGTTACCATTCAGTTAAGATGTGAAAAGCCGCACATACGTGCGACCTTTTACATACGGACATGTTTTTCAACCATATCATTATAAATCAAGATGAGTGTAATCGCCAATATTTTTATACTTCACAAATCTTTCCTCCAGCAGATCTTCTTCCGATTTTCTGGATAGCTCCTCCAGCTCTTGCTTGAGGACGGCTTTAATTTGCTCTGCTTGTGCAGGAATGTCACGATGGGCTCCACCCCTGACTTCCGGAACAACACCATCAATCACTTCTAATTTCTTCAAATCATAGGAGGTAATTTTCATGGATTCAGCTGCTTCCTGAGCGAGACCCGAATCCTTCCAAAGAATAGAAGAAGCGCCTTCTGGAGAAATAACGGAATAAGTAGAGTTCTCAAGCATGAAGATACGGTCTCCAATTCCAAGCCCAAGTGCTCCACCGCTTCCACCTTCTCCGATGACGACACAGATGATTGGGACAGTGAAACCTGCCATTTCCATCAAGTTCCTGGCAATGGCTTCGCTCTGGCCGCGCTCTTCCGCTGCTTTACCGGGATAAGCACCTTTTGTATCAATGAAAGTAATGATCGGACGGTGGAATTTATCCGCCTGTTTCATTAAGCGAAGCGCTTTACGGTAGCCTTCCGGATGCGGCATTCCGAAGTTGCGGTGGATATTCTCTTTCGTGTCCTTCCCGCGCTGGTGGCCGATTACCGTTACGGGGGTCCCATCAAATTTGGCGATCCCACCAACGATGGCCGCATCGTCTCCATACGTACGATCCCCGTGCAGCTCGATGAAGTCTGTAAACAAATGATCTATATAATCTGTCGTCGTCGGGCGCTCCGGATGACGGGCCATTTGGACACGGTCCCAGGGAGCCATGCGATCATAAACGTCGCTTTCCAACTTCTCCAGCCGCTGTTCAAGTGTATCGATTTCATCGGTCAGATCCATTTCGCTGTTCTCCGTAAGACGTTTCAGTTCAGCGATTTTTTCTCTTAATTCAATAACGGGTTTTTCAAATTCTAAAACGTGCTTCACGATTCTTCGCCTCCTGCAGAATGGATGTCCAACACAGTTGTCAGTGTTTTCCTTAAATCGTGACGGTGCACGACCTTATCCAACTGGCCATGTTCCAACAGGAATTCTGCTGTTTGGAAATCTTCCGGAAGTTTTTCCCGTATCGTCTGCTCAATAATTCTTCTGCCGGCGAAACCAATTAAGGCTCCCGGTTCTGCAAAATTATAGTCTCCGAGGGAGGCAAAACTTGCAGAAACACCACCAGTAGTCGGGTGAGTCATGACGGATATGAATAAACCTCCATCTTTATGAAGCCGCTGAAGGGCTACTGAAGTTTTCCCCATCTGCATCAGGCTTAAAACGCCTTCCTGCATTCGAGCTCCACCGGATGCCGTAAATATGACGAAAGGAATTTTTTCTTTCCGTGCCTGCTCAATGGCATTCGTTATCTTTTCACCGACGACAGAACCCATGCTTCCCATTCGGAAACGGGAGTCCATGACCGCCACAGCTGTATGGAAACCGTTAACGGATGCTTTACCGGTGACTACCGCTTCATTAAGATCGGATTTTTTGCGGTCTTTTTCCAATTTATCTTCATACTCAGGGAACCCTAAAGGGTTATTGGATATCATATGCTTGTCCCATTCAACAAAACTTCCTTCATCAAACAAATGCTCAATTCTTTCATAAGCACTGATACGGTGATGATGGTCACAGTGTGGACAAACGTTCATATTTCGATTCAGTTCTTTTCTGTAGAAGATCTTCTGGCAGTTTGGACATTTCTGCATCAGACCTTCCGGTACATCCTGCTTTGCTTCCTGTCTGGGAATGGATGCGTATCTTTTTTTCTTGCTGAATATATCTCGTAGCAAGGTGATTCCTCCTTTGGGACAAAGCTTCCTCTTTACAATATACTGAAAGTCCCTTACGTAATATCACTGATTCTGTCGAAGGGAGTTCGACAAAATCATTACCTGAATAACTTAAGAATTTCTAAGGTGTCTTTACTCCGGAGAGCCTTAAGCAGGGCCAGGTACCAATCTTCCTTGAAATGCAGGTCATGGACCGTTCGGGTGAATCCGGAAATGAATTGCCACATGGAAAGCAGCAGCGGATGTTCACACCTTTCAAACAAATAAAGGAACAGAGCTTGATGGCGGGTTTCCAGGGATTGTATGTTCAAAATTTCTTCCATCTCAGCATAATGAATATGTGTAAGCCTGTCCTTCACGAGACATAACACTTCTTTCTCCAGCATCTGCTTCGCTGTAACGAGTTCATCTTTCGTTCTCGTCTCATTGAGTAAAAAATTGGATAATAGCTCTACCATATGATAAGGACGATAAGCTCTCATGAACGTGCCTTCGCCGCGTCTGGTTTCAATCAACCCAAGGAGCTCCATCGCCCGGAAAGCTTCTCTGATCGAAGACCTTCCTACATGGAGTTGTTCGCTTAACTCCCGTTCAGACGGCAACTTATCTCCGGGGCCCAGTTTATGCTCTTCGATGTAGGTTCTCAACTGATGAAGGACACCTTCGTAGACTTTTCCATGCTGCACTCGGGTCACGTTTCACGAACACCTCTCTTTAGCTTTCCCTTAGAATTCTATGTAACAGGAGAAAAGTTTACACTTTTCTCCTGTCCAAATCAATCTTCGTCTATTAAGGTGAGTTGTCTCGTCTTGTCTGCCACCTCTTCAGGATCGACGTGATGACGGGCTACACCGGACTCCATTGCCGCCTTCGCAACAGCTGCAGCAACAGCCGGTGCAACACGCGGATCAAATGGGGCGGGGATGACGTAGTCTTCACTTAATTCATCTTCACTGACAAGGGAAGCAATGGCTTCCACAGCGGCAATCTTCATCTTCTCGTTAATTCTTGTAGCTCGCACATCCAAAGCTCCACGGAAGATTCCCGGGAAGGCCAGCACATTGTTCACCTGGTTAGGGAAATCGGAACGGCCAGTCCCGATGACACGGGCCCCGGCTTCTTTGGCATCCTCCGGCATAATTTCCGGATCAGGGTTCGCCATTGCAAAAATGATGGCATCATCATTCATACGAGAGACCATCTCTTTAGACAACAGTCCGCCAACAGATACACCAATAAACACATCGGCATCTTCCATCACTTCTTCAAGACTGCCGTCCATACGATCTTTATTCGTAATCTTAGCAATTTCATCTTTCACATCATTCATACCGTACTCACGGCCTTCATATACCGCGCCTTTAGAATCACACATAATGATATCGCGCACACCGAAATGGTAAAGCAGTTTAATAATAGCTATTCCGGCGGCTCCTGCACCATTAGCAATCACCTTGATGTCAGAGAACTTCTTGCCGGTGATTTTCAGAGCATTCACCAGTCCGGCAACGGTAACGATGGCAGTGCCGTGCTGGTCATCATGGAAAATCGGGATATTGGTTTCTTTCTTAAGACGATCTTCAATAATGAAACAGTTCGGAGCAGCTATATCTTCAAGGTTGACGCCTCCGAATGTCGGTTCCATAAGCTTAACCGTCTGCACGATTTCATCAATATCGTTCGTACTTAGACATATAGGGAACGCATCTACTCCCGCGAAGCTTTTAAATAATGCAGCCTTCCCTTCCATGACAGGAAGAGATGCTTCTGCCCCGATATTCCCCAATCCGAGCACCGCTGAACCGTCACTTACGACAGCCACCATATTCCCCTTCATGGTATAGTCGTAAACTGTTTCCTTATGGTCGTAAATTTCCTTACAAGGTTCTGCTACCCCTGGAGAATACGCCAGGCTTAAGTCTTTGGAATTTCTTACAGGTACTTTAGAAGTGGTTTCCAGCTTCCCTTTGTTTACACGGTGTATATGCAGTGCTTCATCTCGCAAATTTGACACGTCGACACGCTCCCTTTAACTATTAATTGTACCGATCCAGGTGGTCAGACCACCATTAACTCCTTAATTATAACAGATGAATTTGGCGTGTAAAGAACTTCAAAACTTCGGACTGAGTTTTTAATTTTTCGTATCTTTGCTGTACTCTTTCAACGCTACGGAATCATCCCCGAAGTACCCCGTCAAGATCTCCATGCACTCAGGAGACGCAGACAGGTTGTACAATTCCCCCAACCTGTATGTCTTTCTTTCCTGTGATTTAAATATGAAGACCGGAATATTCCCCGGGAAATAGCCGGACACTTTTTTCAGTTTCTCCATTGCAATCGGTTCTGTCTCTTTGGTTACTTTAATGAACAGACGTTGCTCGGAAGCTGTCGGTTTCTCTTCGACATTGAAAACAGACGCTTCGTTGATGATCAACTGCTTTCTGCCGTTCCTTTCCTCGACTTTACCTGTAACCGTTACAAGCATCTGCTCTTGCAGCCATCGCTTTATATTACGGTAAGAATCAGGAAAAATAACCGCCTCCAGCTCTGTCGTTTCATCACCGAGCGTGGCAAATGCCATCGACTCTCCCCGTTTAGTCCTGATTTCCCTTATCGTCTCTACTACACCTGCTGTCTTGACCGTTCCTTTGATGTTAACGACCTTATTCAAAGAATTGATCCCTCTCTCCTGAAGCAGCTGCCGGTGGTGTTCCAAGGGGTGTTCTGACATATAAGTACCCAGAACTTCTTTTTCCATAGCCAAAAGTTTTAATGGAGGAAACGGGTCCACTTCTATCAGTTCCATTTCGAATTCATTTCCGAAGAAGCCGGGCTGGTCCTGGAATTCTTTAAATAACTCTCCCTGTTCCAGTGCCTGGTCGATACTTGCAAGCAGCGCCGCACGATTCTCATGGGTTTCATCAAAGGCACCCGCAAGTATTAACGACTCTATCACCCCGCGAGTGACGATCTTCGTCCGAACACGAAGACAGAAGTCATTCAAGCTGCGGAATCTTCCATTGCCTCTTTCTTCTACAACAGCCTGGGCCGCTTGATAGCCTACCCCCTTCACGGAAAGGAGGCCGATGCGGATGGCACCTTGTTCATCTTTTGCAACAATGTGACTGCGGTTGATCGAAGGAGGAAGTACCTTCAGTCCACTTTCTTTCGCCTCTCGCAAGTAAAGGGTGAGCTTATCCCTGTCACCTACATAAGAGTTGATCAGCTCTGCAAGGAAGTAAGAAGGGTAATGTGCTTTCATATACGCGAGACGATAGGATATCAGACTATAGGCGACCGCGTGACTTCGGTTAAATCCGTAGTTGGCAAATTTGACAATCCATTCGAACACCTGCCGGGCGACCGCCTCGGTGTAGCCGCGATTTCTGCATCCTTTTACAAACTTCTCCCGTTCGTCTTCTAGTATTCCGGACTGCTTTTTACTGATTGCTCTTCGCAGTAAATCCGCCTCGCCTAAAGAATATCCGGCGACCAGTTGCGCAACCTGCATAATCTGTTCTTGATAGACAAGGACACCGTACGTCTTGTCCAGAATCCCTTTCAAATCGGGATGTGGAAGTTCCATTGCCTGGTTCCCTTGTTTCCGCGATATAAAATCCGGTATATAATCCATAGGGCCGGGCCGATAAAGAGCGTTAACAGCTACGACATCCTCGAAATGAGAGGGACGAAGACGACACAGCACACCTTTCATTCCCTGGGATTCCAATTGGAAGACCCCGTTTGTACGTCCTTGTTCGAGCAGCTGGAACGTTTTCTCATCATCAAGCGGTATACGCTCTACAGAGAAACTGGAATCCCGGAACCGCTTTATTTTCCCCTCCATCTTCTCGATGAAGGTCAGGTTCCGCAGTCCAAGGAAGTCGATCTTCAACAATCCGACTTTTTCCAAGTCCCCCATGGCCAGCTGCGTCAATGGAATCCCGTTATGTCCGTCCATGAGTGCTGTATATTCCTGGAGCGGCCGCTCGCTGATCACAACACCTGCCGCATGGGTGGAAACGTGCCGCGGCAGCCCTTCCAACTTCGTAGCAATTTGAAAGAGTCGCTGCAATTTCGGTGAATTTCGGATGTAGTCACTCAATTCTTCTGAATCTCTCACGATTTCCGTGATCGTGGACGGTGCCGTTTTTGGTATTTGTTTTAATATGAAGGCTGCATCACTTTCATCAACCGCGAGAACTTTGAAGAGCTCCCTCAGGACACTTCGGACGGCGAATGTGCCGAACGTACAAATTTGAGCAACATGATCCGCTCCATATTTTTCAGCAACGTAGGCGATGACTTCATCCCTGCGGTGATCAGGGAAATCGATATCAATATCAGGCATAGTGATCCGTTCAGGATTCAAAAACCTTTCAAAGAGTAAATCATACTCTAACGGGTCGACTTGAGTAATATTAAGAAGATACGCCACCAATGATCCTGCTGCGGATCCACGTCCCGGGCCTGCGTGTATGCCCTGCTTCTTCGCATAAGCAAGAAAGTCCCATACAATTAGAAAATAATCGCTGAAATTCATCGATGTGATAACGGACAACTCTTTATGTAAGCGCTCTTCCGCCGCCTTGTAAGTTGCCGGGTATTTCTTTGCTAAAGCTTTTAAACAAAGTTCCTCCAGATAACGATCCGCACGGACGCCTCCAGGTGTTGGGTACGTGGGCAGAAGCTGCTGGTCGAACGAAAGTGCAAGGTTTACCCTCTCTGCAATCTCCTCCGTCGCTCTCAACACTCCCGGCCACCATTCTTGAAAATAGTTTTCCATTTCCTCCGGTTTTTTTAGATAGAAGCGCGCTCCTGCTGTTTCCCCTGAGAAGCGGGTATTCGCTTCTATAGCCTTCAAGCTTTCATATGCCGCAGCATCCTCTTTTTTCAGGTAACGGACGTCTCCAATTGCTACGACCGGGACCCCCTCCCTCTTTGACCACTCCTGGAGCGGTTGATGAAGCTGTCTTTCTTCATGAAGATCGAGATCCTGGATTGCCAAATAGAAATTATCCTCTCCTACCATATGCCGCCACCGGTTTAAGGAGTCCTTTATATGGTCAAACATACGACTGGCAATCGTCTGCGCCCAGGGGGACTGAGAGGTCAGCAGAACGACGATCAGACCGCTGCGCTTCTGTTCAAGCAGGTCCAGGGATACCGGCCGCCCTTCCAGCTGGATAGCGGAACTGAGCTGCAAAAGATTTTTATAGCCTTCGTTATTCTCTGCGAAAAGAAGGACAGGGTAGTGAAGGTCCTGATCCTCGATTCTCGTTTTAAGCCCGATTAGAGGTTTGATCCCCTTCTGCTTGCAGGCCCGGTAAAAGGAGACCGATCCACTCATCGTATTCTCATCCGTCAAAGCAAGCGATTGAAACCCCAACCTTTTTGCTTCATCTACAAGTTCGGGAATTTTCACCGTGCTTTCCATTAAGCTGAAACCGCTCTTTACATTCAAATGAGTAAAAGTCATTCACGAACACCTTCTTTCCACTAAATTATATCGATAAGAACAGGAGGATGAAAGCCTCCTGCATAATTGGACGGGCCGGGGAATATTTTTCAATATATGGATACTATTGCGTCTTTGAAATGAGGGACAAAATGGAAGATCGTCTGGTTATTTCGATGATACAGTGCTTCTTTATCGCTTTTGGAGTTATTGTAGGAGGGACAATCATCGGCAGCATCGGGAGTTATCTGACCGGAGAAGCTCCTCTTACCTCCATGTTCCGGATTGCAAAAGGGCTCAGGATATGGGCCATAGTCGCCGCTATTGGTGGAACATTCGATGCCATCAGCAATTTTGAAAAAGGGATATTCGATGGTTCTACCTTCGATATCTTCAAGCAAGTGATGATAATCGTCGCTGCCATGGGTGGAGTGAAAGCCGCTCTCCTTTTATTTGAATGGCTGCTAGGTGAAGAGGTGACGTGAATGCAGTTTCCTCCTTATCATAAAAAAAAGGAGTGGAGGCGTTTATTTGCCGGCATTGTATTAGGAGCGGTCATCGGCTATTTGTTTTTCCTTTATGTACATGGACAGCTCCAAGAAAAATATACAGAAGAATATATTGAAATGAATGCCAAGATGAACGAAATGGAAGCAAAGTATGAAGGGCTTCTAAAAAACCAGGAAGAAGATCCACAAGCGAAGCCGCTGAGCGTCAAAGACATCGCCGTATCCTACACCAATGCAAAGAAACTGAATATTGATTTGTTGACACAGCACGAATTAACAACCCTTGTTAAACAACAATTAGCGTCCATCCCCGGGAAAGATATTAAAGTCGTGGGTAGTCAAGTCGATCTGATGATCGCATCAGTGGAAAGTAAAAGTTATGCTGTTGACGACCTCTCCTATGAACTTAAGGTAGAACGCCTGGTCGTCTACGAAACCCTTTCGTTGAATCTAGAAATCATCATATCCCCATGAAAAGACAGGCAGATACAAAGAAGAGCAGCAAATCACTGCTGCTCTTCTTTGTATTGCCGGCATACGGATTCGAGCTCCGCTGCCAATTGTTCTGTTTCCTCCCAGGATGAAGCAGAAGCACCGGAAGCCATCGGATGTCCTCCGCCGTTAAATTTGGCTGCAACCCCATTTATGACAGGACCTCTGGAGCGAAGACGGACACGGATCGTATCTTCCTCTTCCACAAAGAAGGCCCATGCAAGAATACCTTCAATATCCCCGAGCAGGCCGACAAGCTGACTCGTCTCTGTGACTGTTACATCAAACTTTTTCAGTGTTTCCTTATCCAGGCGGATCGTGGAATAACCAGAAGCATGCCGTTCAAAATTTTGCAGGACATACCCTTTCAATCGAGCTACATTCAAAGGAGTTTTGTACATTTCCTTAAATAAAGCTGGTCTGTCAAAGTCAAATCGAACCAGTTCCGCCGCATAGCCGAGCGTCTTGTTTGTTGTACTGGGGAACAGGAATCGGCCGGTATCTCCGACAATCCCCGCGTATATAAGCCGGGCTGAATTGTCATTTAACCGCAGACCTTCCTCTTGATTCTCTTTATATAATTGATAAATCATTTCGGAAGTAGAGCTGGATGACGTATCAACCCACTGTATGTCGCCATATTTATCCACTTCGGGATGGTGATCGATTTTAATAAGCGCCGCCCCGCTGTCGTATCTAGCATCGTCGATTCTCGCTTGATTGGCAGTATCACACACGATTACCAGTGCTTCCTCAAACGCTTCATCCGGAACAGCATCCATCGTTTGGAGATAGTTAAGAGACGGTTCACCCGTTCCAGTCACATAGACTTTTTTCTCCGGAAACGATTCTTTAATAATCCCGGCAAGCCCTCCTTGAGAGCCGTAAGCGTCCGGATCTGGGCGGACATGACGGTGAATAATGATGGTTTCATATTTCTTAATCTGTTCGACTATTTGTTTTGGCTTACTCATAAGCGCCTCCCTCTCTATCTTCCTCACAATTAAACCATAGATTTCCACCTGACAGGTAGCTATTCCCAACAAAAAACGCTACAATAAAGACAAATTAATCTAATCAGGAGTCGATCATGGATGATTATTTTTCCGATTCTCATATTGGTTTCCTTTGTTCTTTACCTGTACTACAAAGTGATGATATTCCGGACAAAAGACCCGCTGACCCAGGAATACTTGAACAGCAAATCCCGGGTTTTCCTCGGAAGTTTCATTTTCTTTTTCGGTATTAACCAGTATGTATTTTATCAGACCAAGCTGTCCTTGTTTATAGGAATCGTTTTTCTTCTACTCGGTATCTTTCAAACGAGACTCGGCTGGAAAGCAAGTAAACATTACCAGGCGGAATACCGAAAACATGAAACACCAACCGCCCCTTGAGCCAAGGCCGCTGTCAACATACAGCGGCTTTTTCTCATCTATCAATTAATTGGGCCATGAGCAAGGCTTTTCCAACAATTGCCTTCCCTTGGTGGACCTCTACATCCACCTTAGCGAATTTCCGACCGACTTCTAATATCTGCGGACTTATTTCAATTTCGCTATCGATCTGAACCGGTTTGATGAAATAAACGGATATATTCTCAACGACAAGGTCCCCTTTTTTATGTTTCCGAAGCAGCCTTGAGGAGGACTCTGTAATAAGCGATATAAAGACGCCATAGGACATCGTGCCGAGCTGGTTGGTCATTTGGGGTGTGACTTTTGTCTTCCACTTTACAGGCTCACCTTCTTCCGCCTGTACTTCCATACGGTTTGTGGCAAGGTCGTCGATGGTTTCACCAACCTGTGGCTGCCGTTGTATATGCTGGAGAGCCTTCAGCACGTCCTGCCTGGAGATGATTCCCTGCAGTTTCTGAGCAGCATCTACGACAGGCATCAACTCGATTCCTTCCCATACCATTACGTGAGCAGCATTGGCAAGCGATGTTTTCGGATGGACGGTCATAGGGTTCTTCGTCATCACCTTGTCAATTTTCGTATCGGCACTCTTTCCTATTACGTCTTTGGAAGTGACGATGCCGACCACTCGATTTTGAGAATCCACGACGGGGTAACGGCTGTGTTTTGTTTCTTCGTTCAGGTCATGCCAGTGATCAACGCTGTCCGTCGTCTTTAAAAACTTAGAATCCTCGTAGGCTGTATAAATATCATCCACCAATACGATTTCCTTTTTGATCAGCTGATCGTATATCGCCCTGTTGATCATCGTTGCGACGGTAAATGTATCGTAACTGGTTGAAATGACAGGCAGCTTCTTTTCATCTGCAAGCTTCTTAACCGCATCGCTCGTATCGAAACCACCGGTTACCAATACTGCAGCACCCTCCTGGACGGCCAGTTCATGAGCATTCGTACGGTTCCCCACGATAAGAAGAGACCCTGCTTCTGTGTATCGCATCATGGCTTCCAGCTTCATCGCGCCTATAACGAACTTATTTAGTGTCTTGTACAGCCCTTCTCTGCCACCAAGCACCTGACCATCTACAATATTTACAATCTCAGCAAACGTGAGCCGCTCGATGTTTTCTTTCTTTTTCTTCTCGATTCGGATTGTACCCACGCGTTCCATTGTGCTGACAAGATCCTGGTTTTCCGCTTCTTTAATTGCCCTGTATGCCGTTCCTTCACTTACGTTCAATGCTTTAGCGATTCCGCGCACGGATATTTTGCTTCCAACGGAGAGTGATTCGATGTGTTCAAGAATTTGTTCGTGCTTTGTAGCCATAACTCACCATTCTTTCTAACTGTACCAGTCATTTGTTTATTATTGTTATTATACAACTGATACAGTACTTCCGCAATTTTTCCCACAAAAATCCAAATAAAAAACCCGTTGCACAAACTTCTAACTAAAACAGCCATCTGTCCGAAAAGTCGACAGATGCTGTTTTACGGCCTTTATATTGTAATTTCATCTCCAGGTTCAAGCACTGTTCCTTTTCCAGGTTGCACCTTGTTCGCAAAACCTTTCCCATCCTGCTCAATTAACTCAAACGTGTTGTAATGGATTGGAACGACCTGTTTTGCTTGGATCCACTCTGCTGCCGTCAACGCATCTTCCGGCCCCATGGTGAAATTATCACCGATTGGAAGAAAAGCCAAGTCGATATCATTTCTTTCACCAATCAATTTCATATCAGAAAACAAGCCGGTATCACCTGCATGGTAGATCGTTTTCCCGTCAATCGTTAATAAAATCCCCATCGGCATTCCTGTGTAAACGATCGTACCGTCTTCTTCCGTATAGGAAGAACCGTGGAAGGCTTGCGTGAACTTCACATGTCCAAAGTCGAATTCATGACCTCCGCCGATCGACATTGGATGGGTGTCGACTCCTTTATTCCCCAAATACTCTGCTAACTCAAAGGGAGCCACGATTTTAGCACCGGTGCGCTTTGCTATCTCCACCGTATCCCCGACGTGGTCGTTGTGCCCGTGCGTCAGAAGGATGACGTCTGCTTCTACTTCGTCTGCCTTTAAATCTGTATTCCCGTTCCCTGAAATGAATGGGTCGAACAGGATCGTCTTTCCATTCGCTTCAACCTTGATAACTGAATGTCCATGATAGGATACTTTCATTCTCCAACACTCCTTCACCATTATTGTTAAGTCGGATTACAGTCAGGCCTACTACCTCACGGGGGATTTTCCCTTTCTCTTTCCTTTCAAAACACCAGGGATCCCTGGGTGGAAAGTCAGCGCTCCCTTATGTAATCGAAGCTCCAATGACAAGCGCCAGTCCTATAGAGACCCCTACAGAAATGATCCCCACTGCCGTATTATTATTCTTCAACTGCGTCTCTACAGAGAACTTTCTAGTGAAAAGCTCGAATAACACATATGCGACCATTTGCAATACGACACCGAACGCTCCCCATATCAACGTATCCCATACAGTAAGGCTGTGATAAATAGCGAACGAAAGAACGATACAGATTCCGATCACTTTTCCAGCAATGGACAACGCCACTGCTTGATTTCCCTCTTTCACTTCATCCCAGTCCTTGTATTGTCTGGTCATCCATTCAAAGATGACTAACCCTATGACTACGACTGCAATGGCAATTGCAAAGTAACCCAGTGTAATTAAAAATGGCTCCATGAATATCTGCCTCCTTTTATTTCCCTACTCCGGGGCCGCCCCCGCGATTATTCGAACTTCTGATTGATCCGGCGCCGGAACCAGAATTGTAGCTTCCATAACCGCCATAACAATCTCCAGCTGCCTGACAGGAAGAACGGCGCTGATCATACCAATTATTTGAACCCAGCATCCGATTAAGAAGGTATCCGGCGAATAATCCATTGAAGAAGCTCGGTGAGTAATTATTCCTTACGAACTCATCGGAAGCTATTTCCATGGTTACAACCCCTGGTTCTTCTTCACTCTCTTGTATGATGACAAAGTCATCATCATATACAAGAACCTGTTTCCCATCCTGCCTTTCACTAATTTCCTCCGGGGGAATCGCTTCTGACAAGGCATCTGCTGTTTCCGGCAAGGATAATTGGCGGGTCGCATACACCTCTGACGTACCTTGATCCGTATTCACTACATCCAATAAAGGAAAATTGTTTCGAATCAATACTTCTGCAGACTGCGCATCCGAATTTTCAATATCTTCCAGAATTTCCGAACGATCCGGTTCTTCAGGAAGGTTCTCATAAGTACTTTCGGCAACAGACCCCGACATCCCTCTTTGTGCATCCCCGCTGTTAAAAAGATTAATAATGACAGCAAGTGCGATGATACCAATGAAGATGAGACCGGTATAATTCTTCACCCTATCTCCTCCTTTCACAAAAAACAGCCGTGCCTAACTAAGATTCAGTTAGGCACGTTCTGTCTTATTCTTTATTCATTTTACGCTTCAAGGCTTCGAGTTCGCTATCCACATTACCCTTATCATCAAGCGCTTCGAATTCATCATCAAGAGAACGGCTGGCAGATGTCATGTCATCGCTCGTTTCCGCCTCCGCCTCAAACTGCATGACCTTCTCTTCCATACGCTCAAATCCCTGACGTGATTCGTCCCCTCCGATACTGGACATCGTACGGTTCATCTTTGTCCTTGTCTTCGCCGATTCTGCACGTGCTTTCAGTGAGTCTTTCTTCAATTTCATTTCCTGATATTCTTTCTTCATGTCATCGAGCTTTTCTCTAAGCGTATTGGCATCCTGCTGCGCACGTTCCCAGGAAGCTTTCAACTGCTCTGCTTGTTCCTGGTGGTTGTTCTTATCTTCTAAAGCGCGTCGTGCCAAATCTTCGTTACCTGCTTCCAGCGCTTTTTCCGCCTGCTTCATCCGCTTATCAGCTAATGCCTGAGAGTCATCGTACTTACGCTTTAACATTTTCTCGTTCGCAATCTGCTTGGCTACAGCACTCTCGGCTTCCCGAATATCGTTCTCCATATCGCGCATGAACTGATCCAGCATTTTCACCGGGTCTTCTGCTTTATCCAACATCGCATTCAATTCCGATCCAACCACTGTTTTCACTCGCTTGAAAAATTTAAACATTCTAGTTCCTCCTTATTATTTCGAACCTGCAATAATTTTTATTTCGTATGGTTCAATATCATATCCTGCACTTGCTTCCACTTCGCTGCCCCAGGACTCCAGACTCAAGTAAGTCTCCTCATCTTCCGAAACATACTCCGCATACCTCGTCGTCCTTCCGTTTATGTTTTTACTTCTTCCTTCACCGGTGACACGCGCTTCGCCTTCCTCGTCCTTATAGAAAGTCTTCCCCTCATGTGTCAGCTGCTTCGGGTAAGGCATTTGAACGGGCATCTGAACGGTTTCATAGATCCCCAGTTCCAATTCATCATCCATTTCAGCAGCGAGCCATTTGGTCGTATCCCCTTCGAGAAGTTGATAAGAGAACCATTCATATGATCCATCTCTATACGTGATTTTACCTACTACTTCATAGTCTGCCAAATCGTAGGTGATGATATCCCCGACCTGTATGTTTAAGACCGTTCTTTCTTCTACGCTTGATTGCTGTTTTTCTGTTTTTGAAAAAAGCCTTGAAAAGAAACCCAAATCCTCACCTCTCCTTCTTGCTTTGCTCCTGTGTACTATACGTACGAATGAACGTTTCAAAGGTTTCACTCTTTTTAAATATTTTATCGTATTTCCGTCTTTATCTAAATCAATAACTGCTCTTCATTTTTTTTTCGTTTTTTTCCCCTTCTTCAACCTTTGTTTTTTCTGAAAAGAGCGTATAATCAGAAAATATATTTCTACTTGAGGAGCTGACATTAAATGAGAGCATTAGCAAAAGCAAGTCAATTCGTAAGCAGTACCTTCGCCCTCTGGGTCGTTTTATTTGCGGCATTATCCTTTTTTCTGCCTTCCGGTTTCACATGGATCGCTCCTTATATCGTTCCGCTTCTCGGAATCATCATGTTCGGAATGGGGCTGACCCTCTCCAAAAAGGACTTCCAAGAAGTGTTCAAGCGTCCCAAAGACGTTGCCATCGGAGTCGGGGCTCAGTTTGTACTCATGCCGATCCTTGCATTCCTACTTGTAAACATTCTTCCTGTTTCTCCGGAAATCGCGGTAGGAGTCATCCTCGTCGGATGCTGTCCTGGAGGTACATCCTCCAACGTCATGACTTATTTATCCAAGGGGGATACCGCACTTTCTGTAGCCGTCACCTCTGTATCGACGCTGCTGGCACCATTCCTGACTCCGTTTTTAATCTGGGTCTTCGCAAGCCAGTGGCTGTCCGTATCGGCGTCTGACTTGTTTATATCCATTGTAAAGGTGGTACTCGTACCTATTCTGCTGGGATTGGTAGTGAAGGCTGTTTTGAAAGAGAAGGTGGAAGCGGGGGTTAAAGCACTGCCGCTCGTATCTGTCGTCAGCATCGTAGCCATTGTCGGTGCGGTCGTGAGCGTCAACCAAGCACAAATCGCTCAAACCGGAGCTGTCATTTTTGCTATTGTTTTTCTTCACAATATACTCGGGTACGCGGCAGGTTACGGGCTTGGCAAGCTGTTCCGCATGAAAGCACCTCAAAAACGCGCCATCGCTATTGAAGTCGGAATGCAGAATTCCGGACTCGGAGCATCGCTCGCAGCTGTCCACTTCAGTCCACTTGCAGCTGTACCTAGTGCCATCTTCAGCGTATGGCATAACATTTCCGGACCGATCATTGCGACGATTTTTCGGAAACAACAAGAGAAGAAAGAGCCAAAGGCGGAGAACTTTCACAAATCAGCGTAAAAAAAAGAAGCAGGGAATGGTAAATTCCCTGCTTCTTTTTTATTATGCATGCAATAGATCCTCTGGCGGCGTATAATCCAACCCCTGGGAGTCAGCTACGGCTTTATAAGTAAGATATCCATCCACTGTATGCAGGCCCTTCTTCAACGCTTCATTCTCTCTCAAGGCCTGCAAATATCCCTTACCTGCCAGTTGGAGCGCATAGGGAACCGTGACGTTCGTCAACCCGATTGTAGATGTTCTGGGAACTGCTCCAGGCATGTTCGCAACGGCATAATGCAGCACGCCGTGCTTTAGATAGGTTGGATCGTCATGTGTCGTAATTCGATCCGTCGTCGCGAAAATACCACCTTGGTCGATAGCTACATCAACGATTACCGACCCTTCCGGCATCGCCTTAACCATTTCCTCCGTTACCAGCTTAGGGGCTTTCGCTCCGGGAATTAATACAGCTCCAATGACTAAATCGGACACTGCCAGGGATTCCTGGATGTTCAGTGGATTGGACATGAGTGTCTGAATTGAATCCCCGAATATATCATCCAATTGGCGAAGGCGCTCGGGATTGACATCAATAATGGTTACATCCGCTCCCAGACCAAGGGCGATTTTGGCAGCATTCGTGCCGACTACGCCTCCTCCGATAACCGTCACCCGGCCCCTTGGGACTCCTGGTATTCCACTTAAGAGAATGCCCTTGCCTCCGTGGGATTTCTCAAGAAACTGAGCACCGATTTGGGAAGCCATTCTTCCTGCAACCTCACTCATCGGAGTCAGTAAAGGGAGGGAGCCGTTTGCAAGCTGGACAGTCTCGTAAGCGATGGAAATGACCTTGCTGTCCATTAAAGCACGAGTCAGCTCCGGTTCCGGCGCCAAATGCAGGTAGGTGAACAAGATAAGGCCTTCTCTGAAATAATGATACTCTGCAGGCAGAGGCTCTTTCACCTTCATCACCATTTCCTGATCCCATGCTTCTTTTGCAGACGGGACGATCGTCGCACCTGCTTCCTGGAACTGTTCATCCGTGAAGCTTGAGCCATACCCTGCTCCTGTCTCGACGTAAACGTCGTGACCCGCTCCTGTCAAACTGACGACACCAGCAGGAGTCATTGCAATCCGGTTCTCATTATTCTTCGTCTCTTTTGGTATTCCGATCTTCATAAAGATCGAACCTCCTGTCTAAATTAAATACTTCCCCTTTCTTACCGATGTCGGTGAATGACATCTAAACCACCAGTCACTTCGTAAATGGATCCTGTAATCATATCTGAATCTTCCCTGCAGAGAAAATCAATGGTTCTGGCTATATCTTCTCCTGTACCCGGTCTGCCGATCGGTGTTTCTTCGTCCGAAACTTTCCTGCTTTCTTTTATAGAAGCTTCCTTCCATTCTCCCACAATGTTACCGGGACAAATCATATTGGATGTGATGCCGTATTCCGCTTCTTCAAAGGCGATGGTCTTTGTTAAAGAAACAAGTCCGACTTTTGCTGCAGCAAATGCAGAACGATAAATCCACCCAGATGCTGCATTCGCACCTTGAAAACCATAATTTATAATTCGACCGAATCCTTGATTCCTCATGTGCGGAACCGCTTCTTTCATCAAATAGAAGACAGCATCAAGATTCCCTCTGATCATAGCATCCCACTCTGCCTCTGAATAATCCATCAATTTCTTTCGCTCAAAAATATATGGACCTGCATTATTGATTAAAAAATCGATTCTTCCAAATTGACTAAACGCTTCCTGAATAACAGACTTTACATCTTCTTTATGCGTAACATCAGCCCGAATCAGTTGTATTCTCTCTTCCCATTCTTTAAAGTCATTCCGTAACGATTCGGCTTTTTCTGTGTCATTTAAATAAGTGACTGTCACACTATGACCGTTCTCCAGCATCTTTTCTGTGACTTTCCGCCCTAACCCTTTCGTTCCTGCTGTAATGACTGCATGTCTCCTAACCATATTCCTTCCTCCTCTTCCGTCAAAACGTTCTATGTAAGCCATTTATATGACTTCGACTCAGGGGATGAGTAAAATGTTTGTGAACCCTGATCGCACTGCTTACAGAGTTCTTTCCAGCAGGGGATATCTTTTGCGGGGCACCTTACCTTTAACAGGTGCTTACCTTTTACTTTACTATAAATACCCCCATCCCATCATTGTTAATGCTTCCGAGCAGGTTGAAATTTCTTTTTCCTACTCTGTACCCTTTTGCTGACAGAGATAAATCCCCCGCAACTAAAGTGCGGGGGATTGTTTCTGTTTATTTACCTTTTCTACCCGATTGATACGTTTCATTAAGTGGCGCCGTCTCTTCCTGCTGTCTTTCATTCTCGCGTTCCAATGGATTGATCGGTTTTTTCTTCACCTTTATCACCTCGGTAAATAATGTTCGCAAAATTCACATTTTTATACATGGAAGAATGGTCTAGAGAAGCTTCCTGCGTGATATAATGAAAATAATTACAAGGAAGGGGGCATCAAGGCATGACGTTTGAATATAAAGATATTGTGGTTGCAGTGGATGGATCGGAAACGGCAGAGGTGGCATTCAAAAAAGCGATCGACATCGCAAATAGGAATGATGCAAATCTCGTTTTGTCCCATGTTGTAGATACAAGGGCTTTTGCGACTGTGGAGGCCTATGACAGATCATTGGCGATCCGAGCAGAAAAGTATGCTTCCGAGCTTTTGGAAGAATATCGGGAAAAAGCATTGAAATCCGGTGTAACCAATGTAGTCGTCCATATTGAATACGGATCACCAAAGGTGAAGATTGCCAAAGATGTCGCTCCCAAATTTCATGCGGACTTAATTATATGCGGCGCTACAGGATTGAATGCCATGGAAAGGTTTTTCATCGGTAGTGTTTCCGAACATATTACTCGGTATGCAAAATGTGACGTACTGGTCGTACGGGCAGATGAAGATAAAAAATAGACAAAAGAGACCGGTAGTAGACCGGTCTCTTTTCCTTATGTATCTTTCTTCAACTCATTTACCACGTGATTTAACTCAGGAAGAATCAGGCGTTCCATTGCAAGCTTCACAGCACCTGTCGAACCAGGCATCGCAAAGACCGCTGTTCGCTTGATAACTCCCGCCGTTGCACGGGACAAGATGGCGGCGGAACCGATATCATCCGTAAAGCTGAGCATCCGGAATATCTCTCCGAATCCCGGCATCCCCTTATCAAGCAATCCATCCACGACCTCTACCGTGACATCGCGCCCGGCAATACCGGTCCCCCCGTTCAAAAGAATGACATCGATGGAAGTCTCTTCCACGCCTTTATGAATCCAGGAAGCGATCGCTCTTTTTCATCCTTCACGATTCCATAGTCAGAAGTAACATGTCCTGCCTCTTCCAGTCCTTTCATGATCAACTTCCCACTTTTATCCGTTCGCTCATCTCTCGTATCACTTACGGTGAGCACAAGGCAACGGATAGATTCTTCCGTTTTTCTCCTATGTTCATGTACCGCCATCTTCAATCCTCCTCCTTCTCCAGAATAAATCTGTATTGATAGAACTTCATCGCAAACTCCGTCACCTGCTTCGTCAAGTGAAAATTGGAATATGCGCCGATTGCGATACTGATGAACGGAAGACCCTGGATCAGCTTTTTACGGAACATGAGGATGAACAAGGACTTAAAACATTGTTTTAACGGCTGCTCCAGCCATCCCTCATCCGTCAGGCTGTCATTTCCCTCGTAAATGTAAGGATGTCCCTTGCTTTTTATTTCTTTCACAAGATCGTCCCAGGCGGCCGCCTTCAACCGTTTGGGCAGCGTGGCTGCATGGAAGACCTTAAGGGAGACCATCATTTCATACGGATGATTCATTTCATGACCGAATGTCAATCCAATTAATTGAACCGCCCGAAGGTTCATGAACATCATGAGTGGATAATCCACTCCTAAAAAAAGCCATCCCCCGGTCCCGGTCAACCCACCTTGCGCGAAAGAATAAAAACGGCCTCGTGTCGTTTGCTGTTCAGCGATATACGTCAGCTGGTCAACGGTAAGCCGCTCCTTCATGTCAGAAACGCGTTCAATATTTTCATCGAATACACGCCCCACGGTCAGAATGCGCTCCCTCGCTTCATGCTGATAAGAGGTACCTTGAAGAAAGGCATGCGTGTGAAAGAACCAAGTATCCAGCTGCGTAAAGAACTTCCTGCGCACAACCGGATTCAGCGATAAGAAGCTCTGACGGATCCACTCGTCATAGATACTCTCAAAATCATTAGGTTGATATTGTTCATATTGGGCAAGCCAACTATCCAGTTCAGAAGAAATTCGGTTATAGGACACGACGACACCCCCTGTATTTTCACTACTTTCCATTTATTGTAGACCTAAAGGATAAAAAAAAGCAACGGCTCTTCTAGTCATAGAAGGACCGTTGCGAAAAAACATTATAGACCTTTTTCAACCGTGTCACGTGCAATCATGACTTCCTCGTTCGTAGGAATGACCATGACTTTTACTGGTGAGTGTGGATAGTTAACGAAAGCTTCCGAACGTGTCTGGTTTAAGGATGGATCCCAGTATACGCCCATGAATTCCAGCCCTTTCAGGATACGTTCGCGCATCGTAATACTATTTTCTCCAACACCGGCAGTGAAAATGATTCCGTCTACTCCATGCATACGCGCAGCGTAAGAGCCGATATATTTATGGATACGGGTAACGAATACTTCCAGCGCCATTTCTGCACGCTCGTCTCCTGCATTCGCACGCTTCTCCACATCACGAAGGTCGCTGGATACACCGGAAAGTCCCAGCAGGCCACTTTCCTTGTTCAGGACGTTCATGACTTCATCCGCAGTTTTACCTGTCTTTTCCATAATAAACGGAATCAAGGCAGGGTCGATGTTACCGGAACGCGTTCCCATCGTCACCCCTGCAAGTGGAGTGAAGCCCATAGATGTATCGATGGATTTCCCGCCTTCGATAGCGGCAATACTTGCCCCGTTACCTAAGTGACAGGAAAGCAGGCGAAGTTCCTCAACAGGACGACCGATCATCTCTGCAGCACGCTCGGATACGTATTTGTGAGAAGTTCCATGGAACCCGTACTTACGAATGCCGTAATCTTCATAGTATTCGTAAGGAAGGCTGTAAAGGAACGATTGCTCCGGCATAGACTGGTGGAACGCCGTATCGAATACAGCTACGTGAGGCACGTTTGGAAGTACTTCACGGAACGCCTTAATCCCCGTAAGGTTTGCCGGGTTATGAAGTGGAGCCAAATCAGTAATATCTTCAATTTCCTTAACGATTTCATCTGTGATCAGAATGGACTCGTTAAAACGCTCTCCACCGTGAACAACTCGGTGACCAACACCGTTAATTTCATCCAATGATTTAATGATACCGTTGGCTGTCAATTTATTTAGAAGAATCTTAACTGCTTCTTCGTGGTCAGGAATATTCGTGACCGTTTTATCTTTTTCCCCATTGAATTCAATAGAGAAAATCGCATCATCCAGCCCGATACGTTCAACAAGGCCGACAGTGATGACTTTCTCTTCAGGCATTTCAATCAATTGGAACTTCAATGATGAGCTACCTGCGTTAATAGCAAGAATGTTATTACTCAATGTTGCTCAACCCCTTAAATTTAGGTTCGTAACTTTCTACCATTACTATTTAATCACCCGATCCTGCCAATTTCAAGGCGGTTACGTGATGATAACGTTTACTTCATATATTCATTATTTTCTCACAATTCTCCGGCTTTATAAGCATCAAACCACCCGTTCATCTGAGAGAGGATATCCGCCATGGCGTTCGGATTCTTGAAGGAAGGCAGCTTCGCAAGCAATGCCTGCTTCGGTGCTTTGGTTTCTTTCCCTTTCTTCTGAAGAATAAGGATGCTCTTTCCGTGTTTTTCGTCTTTGAATAAGGAATCAGACAGTTGCAGCATCCCGACGATATGGGCATGTTCACGCAGATAGGCGTTCAAGGATTTGGACTGATCGCTGTCAAACAGGAAGTTTGGAACGATAAACATGAGATAGCCGCCGTCTTTTGTATAGCTCATTCCCTGCTCGATAAATAGGTGATGGGCATAGGAATGGCCCTCCTCGGCTTGGAGTTCGAACCTTTCTGCGTTAACATCATCCGGATAATATCCGACAGGCAGATCTGCTAACACAAGATCGACCGGTTCCATTAAGAAAGGTTTGAGACTGTCCTGGTGGAAAAACTCAATTTCATTCTCCTGAAGGTTGGCATTAGCGACAGCCAGTTGGACCAATGTAGGATCCACTTCACTGGCATAAGCCGTCAAAGGCATACCGAGCTGATTCATGACGGATGTAAGAAGGTTCCCGCTCCCTGCGGCCGGGTCAAACAGCTTTAATGCTTCTTCCCCATCAAATAACTTTGTAGCAAGGTACCCGAGGAACATTGCTACAGAGTCAGGGGTAATTAAATGCTGCTGCTGGGTAGCACCTTTCATCCCTTTCAAAATGGCTAGTTGGACCGCTTTGCGGACTTCCTCTTTTTCAAAATCCTCTTTTTTCACCTTCACCAATTCATTGGTAAGAAAGGTTTGCAGACTGTCCCCCATATCATCGAAGGGTTTGCCATTGAAAAGGACGTCCATTGTTTCCGCAATGGCTTCAAGGTACGTAATGTTCATATCTTCAGAAATGGTCGTAGCCGTATCATCTACCCATTGAAACAGTTTCTCCACTTGTGCTTGCTTCATCATCATTCTCCTTAACTATCAAGAGTTTTCACAGAAAATCGGCGCACCTTCTTTCAACGATCGAGAAAAGTGCGCCTCCCTTCTACCAACGTATCCACTTTCATGGTTGTCTATATCAACCATATCGAAATATGGCCGGCAATTCAACAACGAGAAACTTTACGGATTTGCGCGAAAATTGTGTACGTTTTCAAGAATGAAATGATAAAATATAGGCAAGGTTACTACATAGAAGGAGGAAGTTCCATGACTGATCAAAGAAGAAATCTCTATTTTTATTATCATAAAAAGGAAGAATTAACAGATAAACTGGAGAAACTGTTCCAGTTGGCGAGAGACAACGCGTTTCATATCGTGGAAGATTCCAAAGACGCCAACATCATCATTTCTGTCGGGGGAGACGGCAATTTCCTTCAGGCGGTCAGGAAAACGGGCTTCCGTCAGGATTGTCTTTATGTAGGGATTCGTACGAAGAGCGAAGCTGGTTTGTACTGTGACTTTCACATCGACGATCACGACGAAATGATTGCTTCTATGAAGAACTCGGAAGTAGAAGTAAGAAGGTTTCCTCTCATTGAAACGACCGTCAATGATGAATCGACGTTCCTTTGCCTCAATGAGTGCAGCGTACGTTCCACACTTATTAAATCGATTGTTATTGATGTTCACATCGACGATCTACACTTTGAAACATTTCGAGGAGACGGGCTGATCATCGCTACCCCTACCGGCAGTACAGGATACAATAAATCGACAAAAGGAGCGGTCGTCGATCCGAAACTTCCCTGTTTCCAAATCAGCGAGCTTGCTTCTTTAAACAACAACCGCTACCGCACCTTAGGCTCCTCATTTATCCTCAGCGGGGAAAGAACTTTGCGGCTGGATGTACGCCAGGACGGGAACGATTTTCCGATTATCGGCATGGACAACGAAGCATTCTCGATTCGCAACATCCAAGACATTACCGTAAGTTTAAGCGATAAAGTTGTTAAAACAGTGAAACTGAAAAATAATACCTATTGGGACCGCGTCAAACGCACGTTCCTAGATTGACCAAAGAAAAAAGAACGATCAGAAATCCCTGATCGTTCTTTTCTTATCTGTCGATTTTTTTCGTCACCTTTGATACATGATCTCCCCGTCAACGACCGTCATCATTACGTTCGCGTCCGCCAACTCATGCGGTTTCAATGCGAACAGGTCTCTATCAAGAATGGTGAAATCCGCTACAAAACCCTTCGCAATCATTCCCTGACTATTTTCTTTATGAATGGCCTGGGCACTGCCCTTCGTATATAAAGAGACCGCTTCATATACAGATAGCCTTTCTTCGGTTTGATAAACCTCGTGATCATAAGTCGCGCGGCGATCCACTGCTGCTCGAATCCCAAGCAAGGGGTTGATCTCTTCAATCGGTGCATCCGAGCCGCCGGCACATTTGATTCCTGCATCAATCAAGGTCTTCCAAGCATACGAAGTCTTCATACGCAGGTTTCCAAGACGATCGATCACCCACGGAAAGTCCGAGGAAACGAAAGTCGGTTGTAAATCAAGGACGACATTCAATGACTTCATCTTCTCAATGATTGCAGCATCTAAAATTTGAGCATGGATAATCCGATCTCTTTCTCCTGTCTTCAGCGGGTTACGCGCAATAGCGTCGACTACAGCTTCCACAGCTCCGTCCCCGATAGCGTGAACGGCAACAGGCATGGACCGCTTTCTTGCTTCTGCCACCAATCCATCCAACTCTTGTTCCGAATGGATGGCTACTCCGTAATTTCCGGGATCATCTGCGTACTCTTCCTTGAGCCATGCCGTTCTGCCACCGAGAGCACCGTCTGAAAAGATCTTCAACGCACCAAGCTCCACGAAGTCTGTCCCTTTTTTAAAGCCGAGATTCTCTTCATCCACCTGTTCAATGACGCCGTGATGAATAAGCAGGTGAGCGCGGAATTTTGTTTCCTCCCCATCGATAACGTGAAGGAAAGCATCGAACGTTTTACGGAAGCCTCCGTAATAGTTCAAATCTTCACTGTGACCACCAACCAGACCATTCGCATGCATATCACTTACAGCAAGCTGTGTTGCCTTCTTTAAATATTCAGGGCTGACTGCAGGCATAGCTCCTTTAATCAGCTCCTGCGCTTGATCGTGAAAATACCCGGTCGCCTTTCCGTCCTTATCCCGGACGATGACACCCCCCTGAGGATCAGGAGTCTTGTCATCGACGCCGGCCGTATCCATGGCATACGAATTAGCAAGTAACGCATGCCTGCAAACACGCGTTAACATGATCGGGTGATCCGAAGAAACCTCATCCAGCTCGTCTCTATGTATAATTCGTTTGTCTTCCCACTGGTTTTCGTTCCAACCATCACCGATGATCCATTCTCCTGCCGGTACCTGCTCCGAGTGAAGCTTCAACGCTTGCTTCACTTCTTCCGCCGACTTCATAAATGAAAGATCAAGCCGCATTAACCTTTCCCCGTGACCGATAATATGAAGGTGGCTGTCCGTGAATCCAGGATACATCACCGCACCTTTCAAATCGTGCTCTGTCTCAATCTTGTCTTGATACGATCCATAAAGATCCTGCGTATCGCCAGCTGCAACGATAACGCCATTATGACTAATAACGGCTTCCACCCATTCGCCTTCTTGTTCCATCGTATAGATTTTCCCACCATACCAAAGTTCCATCAGATCACTCCTCCTGTTCTATTACTATCTATATCGTCCCGGAAGAAAACGAGAACTCCCCCTTATAATAACCCCCGCTTTACAGAAGCGGGGGAAGGTGCAGAGGTCAAAATAGTTCATCGAATTCTTCCAATTCCTCATGCTTATATTGAGCTGTATCTATGACATAAGACTCGGTGAGGGCTTTCTCAATATCCTCTGTGAAGTCGACATTCGATTCATAATAATTCGCCTTCTGGCGATTCGGTTTCGTCTTTGGTGCTTTCGGTACAAAGACGGTACAACAATCTTCAAATGGACGGATGGAGATATCATACGTGCCTATTTTTCGTGCAATGTCTATGATTTCGAGTTTGTCCATCGCTACGAGCGGACGAATAACAGGATAATTCGTCACCTCATTAATAGCACTCATGCTTTCCATCGTCTGACTCGCGACCTGACCAAGACTCTCTCCTGTCGTGATAGAAAGAATATTATTCTGCTCGGCCACCCTCTCACTGATCCGCATCATCATTCTACGCATGATTGTCATACTGTATCCTTGTGGCATCTCGCGTTGAATTTTCTGTTGGATAGCAGTGAAAGGAATCACATGTATCTTGATGTTTGTCCCGAATTTGGATAGTTCCTGTGCAAGTTCAATCACTTTTTGTTTAGCTCGATCACTGGTATATGGAGGGGAGTGGAAATGAATCGCGTCGATAGCTACTCCACGCTTCATCGTCAGGTACCCGGAAACCGGGCTGTCAATTCCTCCAGACAGCATCAACAAACTTTTCCCTGTCGTTCCTACAGGCAAACCTCCAGCCCCAGGATACACCTGGGCTGTAATATACGCTCCTTCATGGCGGACTTCTACTTTAATATCCACATCCGGGTCTCGCACATCCACGGTGACACCTTCTGTATTTCTTAGAATATGACCACCCAGGAGCGGATTAAGCTCCTGAGAGGGAATCGGAAAGGTCTTATCCGTCCTTTTGGATGAGATCTTGAATGTACTCGCATTTTCTGCATCTTGGAAAGCAAGGAGGACAGCTTCTTTTAACTGTTCTTCATCCTTCTCGACTTTCACGGCGAAACTTAAGCTGTGGATGCCGAAGACCTGTTGACAGGCCTGCATCACTTCCTGGGGATCAGCACCGTTCAATAGAACATACATACGCCCCTGCGTCTTCTCTATTCTAGTCACACGAAAATCTTTCAACTTGCTGATTAAATTCCTTTGGAGCTTCTGTTCAAATGCCCGCTTGTTCTTTCCTTTTAACGCCATCTCTCCGTACCGAATCATAATCCGATCAAAGTTCATGGATGCTCACCTCATCGTTGCTTTTAATTTATCTATCGTAGTAAATAATGCTGTCAAAAACGTTTCCACTTCCTGCAATGTATTCAAATAACTTAAACTTACCCGTAAAGCCGATGTCGTCCGTTCATAATCCATGTTGCACGCTTTTAACACCGCACTAACGTCCGGCTGCTTGGAAGAACAGGCTGACTTAGTGGATATAAATATATCCTGTTCGCCGAGAGCATGGATCACTACTTCCGGCTTGAATCCCGGGATGGAGAAATTAATAATGTGTGGAGCGCCATCCTCCGGGGAATTCACCTTGCAGTCATCCCTTTTGGAGAGCTCATTAACGATCTTCGTTCTCAACAAGGAAAGCCGTTCCGATTTACTGTCCCGGTCTTCCATCAACAATCGTAATGCCTTTACAAAGGATACAATTCCTGGAAGGTTCTCGGTTCCAGCCCGGAATTCCACCTCCTGACTCCCACCATGGAGGAGTGGAAAGAGAGTGACATGACTCCTCACCACAAGGGCACCGGTCCCTTTCAAACCATGGATCTTATGTCCGGAAACCGTACAAAGGTCAATCCCCCATTGCTGTATAGGCATATCTACCTTGCCCAGCCCCTGAACATGATCGACGTGGAAGAACGTTTTCGGACGATCCTTAAGCAAGGCTCCTATTTCTTTTATCGGCTGCACTGTTCCAAGCTCATTGTTCACAGACATAATACTGACTAGAATTGTATCGGACCGCAGGCTCTCTTTCAGTTCCTGCACGTTAACCTTCCCGTCCCGCCCTACATTTATATAAGTAACGTCAAAACCCAAAGATTCCAAGGAACGGAATGCTTCCAATACAGAAGGGTGTTCAACCTTCGAAGTAACCAGGTGTCTTCCACGAGCCTGGTGTTGAAGCGCTATACCTTTGACCGCCATATTGTTGCCTTCCGTGCCGCCTGAAGTGAAAACAACTTCGTTCTCCCCTATTCCCAGGAGAGAAGCGGCCTGCTTCCTGGAATGATGGAGCAGACGTTCGGTTTCACTACCAAAACGGTGGACAGAGGACGGATTAGCGTAGTATTGATCTGCTACTTTCCGATAACTATCCAATACATCCGGCAGTGGATGAGTAGTCGCGCTATTGTCTAAATAAATCATGGGAATTGACTCCTTTTTATCAAATTGCAGTCCATAATTGTACCATAATCTCAGGGTAATGAAAACCGCTGCACCGTATCATCCCATCACCACAAAATAAAAGCACCCGCTTCAGCAGGTGCTTCGTCAACTGTTATCTGCAACAGAAACTTGCAGTTCCAATGAGTTCAATACTGTATCGATACTGACCTTACCGTCTTTCTGCATATCTTCTGTCCACTCTTTCGTGAGCATCTGTTTTCCGAGAACGGTGTTGTGCTCGACCGCCTCCTCGCCGGAACTTACATACCGCCGGGCAAGCTCTTGAGAGCTGACCGCTTTATCCTTCATTTGCGGTGCATGCATGCTGTGATTGCTCGCTGTCCTATCATCTGCGCTTTCAGGCATCCAAAGATAAACAGCCAGAACACCGAACCAAACGAGGCACATTCCGGCGCCCAGTCCGGCAGCCAACCACTTCTCTTTCATAGGCTCCACATCCTAAACCATCACTTCTTCTTCCGCGTCGATTTTAGCCATTGCCTGAGGATCGACCTCTTTCACTGCTCTCGCAGCCTCGTTCAAAGCTTCTTCGTAATGATACGTTCGGAACTTCTCCTCCGCTTCCAGCAGCTTGGCAGCGAGGAGCGGGTATTTGCTTCTGTAGCGGTTGCCGTATTGAATCACACGTTCAGCCAATGCAGCTTTCTCCATCACCGACTCGGCATCTTCATTTAATCGTTCTGTCATCTGGACTGCCTCCTCCAGCTTCTCAAGAACGAGCGGCATATCCAACGGCTGTTGTTCAAGATTCAGAAAGACCTCATCGATCTTCTCACTTGCAGCCTTCATATCTGCATAAATAGACGTCGGTATTCCAGGTATATTGCTCCGCTTCAAGCGTCGATGTGTCTCCAGGAGCAGATCTTCCATCCTGCCGAGTTTCTGCTTCGCCTCACGTTCATCTTTACGAAGCGTTTGGACCCGTTCATCAAAGGATTCATGCTGCTCTTTTAACTCCTTCAACTGCTCCTGAACCTGCTTCAACTCATCACGAAGTTCAACGAAAGCTGTTTCCCCGTCATCCCTCTTATAATCAATGCTCATCATCTTCTTAGCAAGCTGACTAAAAGCATGCTTCAGCCCGCGATATGTTTCCGTATCTCCATCTTCCAGCTGGTAAGTTGTCTGCATCTCATCCAGCTCACTTTCGGTGGAAACGATGACTCGTTCGAGGTCTTCCAGCTGATTTTTAAGGGGAAGGAACTGCTTCTCCACATGATGATGTGCTACCGCTTCACTTTCCAAAAGCTGATACATCTCTTGAATTCTTGATTCTATCTCTACAACCGTTTCTTCTACACCTGACTGGTCTGCTTGCTCCATTTTCACTAACTTGTCCGCGAGAAGGCTCTCATAGTCGTGGACTTCCGGGAGAAAATCGAAATGTTCAATTCGATATCCATCGGCTTTCATATCTTCCATTCCACTCTTCAATTCTTTCAACTGCCCCGGAAGTTCCGTCTTTACCTTCTTAAAACGATCCGGGAAGGATTCAACATCTTCCTGAAGTGCGGAAATCTCTTCACGCGCACTTTGCACGAGAGCGTTTGCCTCCAAATAATTCCCTTGTTCCGTTAAACGCTCGAACTCAGCTAATTTTTCTTTAAGAGCATCGACACGCTCTTCAAAGATCCGTACAGCCTTTCCGTACTGGTGCCTGTTTTGAATCAGGATTTTCGTCAGCTCTTTTAATTCCGGTTCAATCGCTTCAATCTCCTGCCTGCTCTGTTTCTCTGAGTCAAGGAGATTTTCCAGTTCCTGCAGCATACCGTCGATATCTTCCTCGACAGAGATCAGCTTCCTCTCCGTCTGCTGAATGGTCGTTTTCACTTTTCTGTACCGATAGCGGTCAGCAGCTTCCTCGGCATCAAAAAGGTCTTCTTCCAAGCTTGGCAGTTCTACGGTGAGGATCCGATCCCAGCGCTCGCGCCACGCTTCGAACTTCTCCTGCGTTTCACCGGAGAGGTTCAAGTTCTTAACCTTGGACAACTCTTCGCTCACTCGACGGTTCATGATTTCCATCTTCCAACTCTCCAGGCGATCTACTTCATCATAGACTCTTTTCCGCCAGATCATCCCTATGATGAAAAATGCCACTAGTAGTAATATAGCCCCTATGACGAACTTCATAAATAGCCTCCTTACCCTGACTGTACAACGGATTAATTACGTTCCGATATATGTTTTTATTGTTTATAATGATACCATGTAAATCAACTTTTTGGCTAAATTATTTCAAAAATATCTACTTATTGACAAAAAATTCTATCACAAAGGAGAAACCACTTATGAAAGATGGACATATTCACTCCCCTTACTGCCCTCACGGTACATCTGACAGCTTAAAAATGTACGTGGAGCAGGCAATCGAACTAGGCTATCAATCCATGACATTCACGGAACACGCCCCTCTCCCCGCTACCTTCCAGGATCCTGTTCCGGAAAAAGACAGCGGTATGAAATTGGAAGATTTAGAGGCCTATTTACATGCGGTTGATGTAGTGAAAAATGAATACAGTGGAGATATACTGGTGCAAAAGGGGCTGGAAATCGATTATATAAAAGGGCATGAGTCAGAAACGACAGCTCTGCTGGATACGTACGGACCTTCTCTCGATGACAGCATATTATCCGTCCACTTCCTCAAAGGCAGTCAAGGTTGGTACTGTATTGATTACAGTCCGGAAATGTTTCAAGAAGCCGTTAAGGACTTCGGAGATCTCCAACAGCTGTATGCGGCATACAACCAGTGTTTGATTGATTCTGTAAGGGCTGATTTAGGGCCATGGAAGCCCGGACGAATCGGTCATATGACGTTGGTGAAAAAGTTTCAGGAGCTGTATCCCGCCCCTGAAGGATGGGAAACTCTGTCTTCCCACGTTCTACATGCTGTTAAAGATTGCGCCATGACGCTTGACTATAACGGTGCCGGGTTGAAAAAGGCCCATTGCAAAGAGACCTATCCGCCGGTGGAGATCGCAAGAAAGGCCTATGCTATGGGAATACCTCTTATATATGGATCTGACGCACACCAAGCCGCTGCTCTCGGCCAGGGACTGTCGGACATTTCAACCCAGCTTCTTACACGTTAGAGATCATCTGGACGGACTTACGTTCTTCCATAAGCTCACTATACACACGGACGAAGTGGTCGATAGAAGCTTCTGTAATGAACGGGTCTTTAAACTCCTGCGGCATCATAAAGGGAGCATTTAATAAACCCTTCCACTGAAGGAGGCAGATTTTTTCCTTAAAAGTGATGTCCATTTGTGAGCTCTTGCTGAATAAAAGCTGGCTGAACAAATGGTTTTCCTTCGCAAGATACGTCACAAGCATCTCCCGTGCAAATACAGTATTCAACGATAATTCTCTGTACAGCAAACAAGATAGTTGATAATGGGATTGCTTATAATGTAGAATTTTTTTCACTAATTCATTCATGTTATTCTCAGCAACAGAGGGCTGCTCGCTTTCCAGCATTTCCAAGTAAGGTTCGAAATAACTGACGGCGAGAGATTCAAACAGACCTTGTTTACTTTTGAAGTAATAATGGATTAACGAGACATTGACATCGGCCGCCTTGGCTATATCGCGTACAGAGGTGCCATGGAAACCGTTGCTGTAGAAAAGACGGCAAGCGACATCTAAGACTTTGTCACGAGTTACATTCTGTCGGTTCATTGCTTTTCCCCCTCTGGGAATAAATTCTCCACCTTTGTGGTTATTCCTGCCGGTAATCGTGCACCAAATCCCGACAGATCGCTCCTTGATTTTGTCGAATCTATTGAATATGGAGGTAATATTGTGTTTCAAACATCTATGTACACTGGAACGAAGCAGGAAAATTATGATCTATTAAACAAACAATTAAAAGCATTAATTGAGGATGAATCCGACGCAATTGCCAACTTAGCCAATGCTTCTTCTCTTCTCAACCAATTCCTTGAGGATGTGAACTGGGTTGGATTTTACCTGTGGAAAGAGGACCAACTTGTATTAGGGCCGTTCCAAGGCCTTCCTGCCTGTGTCAGAATTCCGGCGGCCAAAGGGGTCTGCGGGACTGCTGTATCCGAAGGCAAAGTGCAGCGAATCGCTGACGTCCATGCTTTCCCTGGTCATATCGCTTGTGATGCCGCCTCCCGTTCTGAGATCGTTGTTCCTATTTACAAAGATGGGGAGGTCTATGGGGTCCTTGATATAGACAGCCCGTCTGAAGACAGATTTGATGAAGTGGACGAAGAGAAGTTAACAAACTTTGTTGAAACACTTCAACAGTTCCTTTAATGAATAAGAAGAAAAGCCGCCGTAACAGGCGGCTTTTCTTTGTATCATGGTTGGATATGCTGATGAATGATCACGTTTTTCCCCATTTCCTTCCCCTTATACAAAGCAGCATCGGCTACTTGGACTAACTGCTTCTGCCCAGGAGCTTGACCGCTTTTCTTCCACGAAGCAATTCCGCACGAAACCGTCACGGATGGACGCGTATGCTCTTCCACATCCACTCTGATCGTTTCTGCATAATCATAGGCTTCCTGAGCAGTCAAATCCGGAACATACAAAGCCAACTCTTCTCCACCCCATCTGGCAGCCACACCGACGTCAGCTGTGCAGCGCTTAATGATTCTCGCCACTTGACAGATCACCTCATCCCCGATCTGATGGCCGTAGGTATCGTTAACCGCTTTAAAATCGTCAATGTCAAATAAAAGGAAGTGTCCGCTGTCATCCTTCTCTATATGTGCTGCTACTTTTTGGTCCAAGTGGATTCTTGAACTTAATTTCGTTAAATAATCCGTAACGACCGTCTGCTCCAGTTCTTCCCGAAGAATAGAATTCGCAAAAGCTAGTGTGGAATGATGGACAAGCGATTTCAACAGTTTGAACGACTCGAAAGAAAATATACATGGTTCCCTGTGCATGACGACGGCGAGCCCGCTGATGTGATCATGGTCTGTCATCGGAACAGCCATTACTGATCGGAAATCTGAGGAAATGGGGGTGTTCATCGTTGTTACATCACTGATGAATAAAGGACCACTCTCTTCCACCATGACACGTTCGACTTCCTCAAGGAAATCCTGCGGGTCATTCATGGTAAAATAGCTGGAACTGCCCTCAAGCACCTGATAGCCTCCCCCTTCAAGGAAAGTAGCAAATCCCACTTCATCCGCCTGGAAAGAGGATTCAATTTCTTCTGATATATAAGAGATTTTCTCATTCAATCGGATATTGGAATTCAATTTTTTGGAGGTGGCGTTGATTAATTTCAAGTCATTATTCAGCTTACGTGACTGTTGATAAAGCTTCGCATTCTCCAGAGCGTTCCCTGCCGTATTTGCAATCAATAAAAAGAATTCAATGTCTTTCTTTGGAAAATACAGATAGTCAGGAGCTGCTACCTGAAGCACTCCATACACCCCCTGCTTGCCCTTCAGGGGAGCATAAAGAAAAGAACGTCCCTCCTGCAGCCGGTCTTCTATTTGAAGTTCGCCAGTCAGATACGCCTGCGTGCTTGCCTCTGAACCGGCTTCCTTATCGTAACGCAGTTCCTGTACGGGAAGGTCGGACTTGGTCGTATAATCCTGGGAAAGCAGCAGGTTATAAGAGAATTCCGGATATACTTTTCGCAGGGTAGCGACAATCTCACTGAGAACTCCGTCCGTATCAATGGAAGAATGAAAATGGGAGGTTACTTTATACAGCAGTTCGTATTTACAACGTTCTTCATAAACCTCATAGTAATCCTCGACCTGCTTCAGGCATTTCAGTACCTCTCTGGACAACCGCTCTTCCCGTTTCCGTTCCGGCATTCCAGCCCCCCGCACTCCGATTACGATAAAACCATGGAGGTGATCTTCTGTTTTCAAAGGAATGATGGAGAAGGAAAACTCCGGTTCGGATACAACCCATTCCGCAAGAAATTCCCTGGATTTCATTTGCCCGTCCTCATCTTCCACCTCTTCCTTGGAAAAATCCGTTCGTATCGCAAGCGGCTCTGCATTCGGTTCTACATGAAGGCGATAACGGCCTTTCCAGTCATCCCAATAATAAATTGCTCCATAATCCGCACGCAAAAATCGTTTCATCTCTCCAGCCATTGCCTGGACAAACCGCTCAAAGGTTTTGGCTTTACCAGCAACGGCCATTTGAAACAACCGGCTCTGCAACGGAATCAATTGATCATCCAACTGTGAATCAATTATCATTTAAGTTCACCTTACTTCCTCCGAATGTATTAGTTATATTTTACCACTACTTTTATCACAATAAATAGTTTGAGTGCGCAAATTTCAAATGTTTTCCTATCCTCGCATAAATCTCTCCTCATACGGTCCGTAATTCAGCGATATCCTCTTGACTTCCTGTCGAAATAAAATTATAATGGTCGTTGTGTAAAATAAATGGCAGCCTATGTGAACCGTCATTGTTATCATTTTGTTCCTCTACTACGAGGTGCATCGCGTAACTCTCTGCTGCTGGGGCGAAGGTGCATGAAAACATAATGAGCAGTGGAACGAGGGACACACTGTTTTTATTTTATGCAAAATAAAATAAAAAAGGAGGAAATTCCTATGGCACGATATACAGGTCCAACCTGGAAAAAATCACGTCGCTATGGCATTTCTTTAAGCGGAACTGGTAAGGAGCTAGAAAAGCGCCCTTACGCTCCTGGACAACACGGTCCAAACCAACGTAGAAAAATATCTGAATACGGTCTTCAACTTCAAGAGAAGCAGAAGCTTCGTTTCATGTACGGCTTGACTGAGCGTCAATTCCGCCGCATGTTCGAAGAGGCTGGTAACATGAAAGGGATCCACGGTGAAAACTTCATGATCCTTCTTGAATCCCGTTTAGATAACCTTGTGTACCGTCTCGGTCTTGCTCGTACACGCAACCAAGCGCGTCAGCTTGTAACTCACGGTCACGTTGTTGTTGATGGTGGTCGCGTTGATATCCCATCTTACCGCGTAGCTCCTGGTCAAGTGATCACACTTCGCGAAAAATCTCAAAAGCTTAACGTTGTCGAAGAGGCTATCGAAGTGAACAACTTCGTACCAGAATATCTTACTTTCGACGCGGACAAGCGTGAAGGAACTTACACTCGCTTCCCTGAGCGTTCTGAGCTTCCTTCTGAAATCAACGAAGCACTTATCGTTGAATTCTACTCCCGTTAATAGATTAACGGATACCAAAAAGAGCAGCACCGGATTTCCGGCGCTGCTCTTTTTTATACCCTAAACTCCCCGCCTTTTAGTGAAAAAAACTCCCGACCTGACGGCCGGGAGTTTCATCATTTATCCTTCGAAACGGATTAAGAAATATTTCTTCTTCCCGCGGCGGATAATCGTAAATTTGTCTTCGATACGATCCGCTTCCCCGATCGCATGCTTCAAATCCTGGTTACGCTCTCCATTAATATAAATCGCACCGTTACCGATATCTTCACGTGCCTGACGCTTGGAAGAAGCGATGCCCGCATCCACAAGCAAATCAAGAAGCTGCGGATCTTTAACCTCAGAAGTGTAGGCAGGTACATCCTTGAATCCCTGCTCGATTTCTGTACCAGTCAACGCTTTGATATCTCCGCTGAACAAAGCTTCGGTAATACGCTCTGCCTGCTTCAATGCCTCTTCGTCATGAACGAGCTTCGTCACTTCTTCTGCTAGGCGGCGCTGAGCCGTACGCTTCTCCGGGTGCTCCTGCACTTCTTTCTCCAGTTCTGCAATTTCATCCATAGACAGGAAAGTGAAAGATTTCAAGAAACGGATTACATCGCGATCATCACTGTTGATCCAGAACTGGTAAAACTCGTAAGGGCTCGTTTTCTTCGGATCCAGCCAAACAGCTCCACCAGCCGTCTTCCCGAACTTCGTCCCGTCCGCCTTTGTCATCAGCGGAATCGTCAATCCGTAAGCTTCTATCTCCTTCTCTCCGGCAGCTGTACGACGGAGCAGTTCCAGTCCTGCAGTAATGTTGCCCCACTGATCGCTGCCTCCGACCTGTAATGTGACATTCTCTTTCTCATGAAGCACTTTAAAGTCAAGAGATTGCAGTATCATGTAGGTGAACTCCGTGAAACTGATGCCGTTTTCGATTCTGGACTCTACGGAATCTTTGGCAAGCATGTAGTTGATTCCGAAATGCTTCCCTGTGTCACGAAGGAAATCAATAATGGAAATTTGAGCAAGCCATTCATGATTGTTGCGAGCAACAGCTGCGTTCTCCCCTTCATCAAAGTTAAGAATCTTCGCAAGCTGATTTTTGATAGATTCGCTGTAACCGAGAACGACTTCCTCACTGTTCAATTGACGCTCTGTCGAACGGCCGCTTGGGTCTCCGATCATACCTGTCCCCCCACCGACAAGAGCGATTGGGCGGTGTCCCGCCTGCTGGAATCGCTTCAGCGTCAAGATCGGAAGCAGGTGACCGATATGAAGGGAATCAGCTGTCGGGTCAAACCCGGTGTACAACGTCACCTGTTTCTCTTCCAAATGCTTTTTCAAACCTTCTTCATCCGTAATCTGATTGATCAGTCCACGGTTTTGTAAATCCTGTAACAAATCCATAGTGTCTCCTCCATTCTCTACTGTGGCTGCGTGGGGCGCTTACGTCGGAAAACACAAAAAAGACCTCTCCCCAAAAAAGGGACGAGGTCTTATCGCGGTACCACCCTTGTTGCACAACAACAGCTGTGCCACTTGTATCCATAACGGCTGTTCACCGTCTCCTGATTCACACCAGGAGATGCTCCGGATCGTAATTCAACAAACAAGTATGCACTGACTTCCACCGACCGTCAGCTCTCTGCAGCAGGGACTTGCTGTTTACTTCAATCGTTCCACGCGCTTCTATTCAACTATGTTCTCTATTTTTATCATATCGTCATGAAAAATGCAACTGCACCTTCGAGCGAATGATGTCCTAAGATGACGGGGTGTGTTATAATATGGGTGGATTTTTTAGGAGGTATTATTATGTCTGATAACCCAAAGAAAGGTCGAAATAGAAAGAGTTTCCGTACCCTGTGGGAAGAAGGAGCCATCCAGAAGAAGACCAGGATCACTTATGATGTCGTTTGGAACGTCATCCTGTTCTTCATCATCATCGGTGTCGTCGGCTTATTCTTCGCAGGAGGCGTCGGTGCCGGCTATTTCGCTTCTCTCGTCAAAGACGAGCCGTTGAGAAGCAAGGCCGACATGACGGATACGATTTATAACTATGCCGAAACCTCGACGATGTTTTTCAACGATGAGTCGGAAATCGGTGATGTCAGCTCCGATTTGTATAGAGAAGAAGTCTCCCTCGATCAAGTCAGCGATCATTTGAAGAACGCGATCATTGCAACAGAGGACGAAAACTTCAACCTACACAAAGGAGTTGTCCCAAAATCTGTCATGCGCGCGATCGTCCAGGAAGTGACTAATTCCTCTGTCAAAACCGGAGGAAGTACATTGACCCAGCAGCTTGTGAAAAACCAGATCCTGACGAACGAAGTTTCCTTCGAGCGGAAAGCAAAGGAAATGGTACTCGCTCTGCGCCTGGAGAAATTTATGAATAAGGACGACATCCTGGAGGCCTATCTGAACATTGTCCCGTTCGGAAGAAATGCAAACGGGCAGAACATCGCGGGCATCCAGACAGCTGCTCAAGGTATATTCGGCATTAACGCGGATGAACTGTCGCTCGCCCAGTCCGCTTATATTGCCGGGATGCCGCAATCCCCTTTCGCGTATACACCGTTTTATAATGATGGATCGATTAAAGAAGAAGAGCTGCTTCAACCCGGCATCAACCGGATGCATGAAGTGCTCGAGCGGATGCTTGACGGTAGATATATCACCAAAGAGGAATACGACAAGGCGATGGCTTTCGAAATAAGTGGGGAGACGTTGACCGAACCTAAGACAACAGCCAACAGCGCCTATCCTGCCATCAACCAGGAAATTCAAAAACGGGCAAAAGAGAAAATTAAAGATTATCTGTTGAAACAGAACGGCCATACAGAGAAAGATTTGAAGGAAGACGAAGCACTTGCCCAGGAATATGAAGAGCTTGCGGAACGCGAGCTGAGCTCGGGCGGGTACAAGATTCATACGACGATTGACAAAGAAGTCTATGAATCTATGCAAAAAGTACGGGATGCATACACAAAATCCAATTGGCCATTGGGAAAAAAGACGGTCTATAACGAAAAAGGAGAGCCGTACAAGATAGACAGCCCTTTACAGCTCGGAAGCATCATCATCGAAAATTCAACCGGGAAGATTTACGGCTTCATCGGCGGCTATGATTTCGATAAGAACCCTTATAATCACGCCACCCAGGCACGGAGATCGAACGGTAGTACGATGAAACCTCTTCTTGTTTATGGTCCAAGTTTCGACACGGGAGCCGCCCAGCCCGGCTCCGTCATTGCCGATGTACCATACACCTATAGAGATCAGCCCGGTAAAGAGGTACGGAACTTCTCCCGTGGGCATAAAGGCTTTGTTTCAGCAAGGTATGCACTTGCCCAGTCTTATAACGTACCAGCTGTCAAGCAATACAACGAAATAAGAAATATAAACCCGGTGAAGAATTACTTAGATAAAATGGGTATGAAAGAGCACTTGGCTGAAGGAGACTACAGAAACGAGTCCATGGCCCTTGGTGGACTTACACATGGCATCACCGTAGAAGACAACGTCAACGCCTATGCCACGTTCGGGAACATGGGTAAATTCGTAGATGCCTATATGATCGAAAAAATAGAGAAAAAAGACGGCGACGTCATTTATCAGCATAAGAAGCAGGAAACCGACGTCTTCAGCCCGCAGGCCGCTTACCTGACGATCGACGTCATGCGCGATGTCCTCGACTACGGTACCGGATCACGCGTCAAAGGATTGATACAGAACCGTGGCGTTGACTGGGCCGGTAAAACGGGTACTTCCCAGGCGACAAAAGACTCGTGGTTTGTCGCGACCAATCCGAACGTAACCGTGGGCATGTGGACAGGATTTACTGAAGGCAACATGCAGGGGATGAATTACAACCAGCGGACGCAAGGATTATGGGCCGACGTCGTCAACGCCGCTTCGGAAGTCGATCCGGAGCTGATGATTCCGAAAGATAACTTCCAAAGCCCGGGCGGACTTGTAACGAGATCCTATTGCGCAACATCTGGGCTTCTCACCTCTGATCTTTGTTCTTCCGTCGGACTCGCTGCCTCTGATCTTTATGATGCAGACTACGCACCGACGAAAACAGACGACAGCCTCGTGAGCGGCAATTTCGTCCGCGTGAAAGGCAATTTGGTTCAAGCTGGACCGAATACTCCAAAAGAGTTCATTCTTGACGGCGGCGGAGTCACACTCAGCCCGGAATTTTTGAAGGAGAATGGATACACAAGCCCTGCCGTATTACGGGCATTGATTCCGAATAACGCCAAATGGAACAAAGTCGGGCTTCCGTCTTCCGATGCCATCGGTTCGACGAAATCCTCGATTGATAACGACGGGAAGGCGCCAAGTGCGCCCGGGTCCGTTTCCGTAAGTGGATCAACCCTGAACTGGCAGGCTTCCGGAAGCAGCGATGTCGTGGGGTACCGTGTTTACACGGCTGCCTCCCCCGGCGGATCCTTTTCTCTCATCGGAAGCACAGCTTCCACCTCCTATAAATTTTCCGGAGACGGCGTCTACGCCGTGAAGGCAGTGGATTATTTCGGACAAGAGTCCTCCCTATCTTCTCCGGTAACCGTTGGAAACCCCAGCGCGGAACCAGAGCCGGAGCCGAAGCAGGAAACCGAAGAGAGTGAACCGCAGAACGAAGAACCTGCTGAGCAGGAAGAGAATGATTCATCCGAAGAATCACCGGCAGAAGCAGATACGGAGAACACGGAAGAAGCTGCTGCGGACGAAGAAACACAAGAAGAAACAGAAGATGCTCCTCAAGAAGAGAATCAGGAGGAAGAGACACCGGAAGAATAAGGATATGGAACGAAAAGGGAGCTCTCTCCATAGGAGGAGAGCTCCCTTTTTGGTTTCCAATTTAAAAGTTATACTTTTCATGTATAATGAAGACAACAAGATTCTATTAATTTTTCAGGTGGTGACGGAATGAACCATGAAAAAACCTATTATCGTGAAACGATCGATACGGAGGAAGGTCCCGTGATCGTGGAAGGTCCCCTTTCTTCTCTGGACTTGTCGTCCTACACCTTCCACGAACAGCTGACCGCTTTCCGCCCCGCTCAGAAGCAGTTTGAAGCAGTCAAAGAAATCGCAGATTTTGACGAAGGCCGAATCATCATTGCCAGACACAACGACATTATCGTCGGGTATGTTACATACCTTCACCCCGATCCTCTGGAACGCTGGTCGGAAGGTGGCATGGAGGACCTGATAGAACTGGGTGCGATCGAAGTCATCCCTTCCTTTCGAGGTTACAGGGTTGGCTCCCGACTGCTTAAAGTTTCCATGATGGATTCGTATATGGAGAACTACATCATCATCAGTACCGAATATTACTGGCACTGGGATTTAAAAGGAACCGGCCTCAATATTTGGGACTACCGAAAAGTGATGGAAAAGATGATGGCCGCAGGAGGTTTGACCCCCGCCCCGACCGACGATCCCGAGATCATATCCCACCCGGCCAATTGTTTAATGGTAAAGGTAGGAAGGAACGTTCCCGAAGCTTCTATAGAAGCCTTCGATCGTCTCCGTTTCTTAGCAAGACATCAATACCGCCAGATGAGGAGGTAGCTGTATGTTAGTAGAAGAAATAATGAAAAAAGAGGTTATTACGCTCCCCCCTTCCGAAACGATTGAAAAGGCGATGAAACTGCTCCATCAGCATCATATCCGCCATCTTCCAATCGTGGACGAAGAGAATAAGGTGATCGGCATTGTGTCAGATCGCGATGTCCGCGATGCCAGTCCTTCCATTTTCGACGAAGACAGCAATCCCCAGGAATGGAAGAAGCCGATCCATACAATCATGACATCACCGGTAACGACGGTTCACCCCCTTGATTTCGTCGAAGAGACGGCCTCCATCTTTTATGAGCAGGAGATCGCTTGTGTTCCTGTAACGAGAGATGATAAGCTCGTAGGCATTGTCACAGAAAAAGACATGCTGTATACAATGATTCAACTGACCGGTACGAATGTGCAAAGCTCCCAAATAGAGATTAAAGTCATCAACAAGCCTGGGATCCTGCCGCAGGTGATGGCGGTATTCGGAAAGCGAAAAGTGAACATCAGCTCCGTCCTGATTTATCCGTATAAGCCCGACTCTTCTTATAAAGTAATTGTCGTCCGCATCCAGACAATGAATCCCCTTCCAACCATCGAAGATTTGACGAAAGAAGGCTACGATGTCCTGTGGCCTAAATTACCGGGGATGTCTGTATGAGCTGCCATGCCGGATTTGTGTATTCGGACGATTTCACTACCTACCATTTCCGTGAGGACCATCCCTTCAATCAATTACGGGTGGTTATGACCAAGGATCTGTTGGAGAACATGGATGCATTGAAATCAAAGGATATTATCCAACCGCGGATGGCTACAGAAGAAGAGCTGGCGCTCGCGCACAGTAAATCCTATATACAGGCTGTCAAGAAAGCCGGTGAAGGAAGACTCGGAGATGAAGAGGGTTTGGAATACGGCATAGGCACAGAGGACACACCTATTTTCCAGGGAATGCACGACGCCTCCCGCCTGTTGGTTGGAAGTACATTGTCCGCCATCGACGCTGTTATGGAAGGACGGGTCCAGCACGCTTTGAACCTTGGAGGCGGTCTCCATCACGGCTTTGAGCGGAAAGCTTCCGGCTTTTGCATTTATAATGACGGAGCTGTCGGCATTAAGTACCTGCGTCAAAGATACGATTGCAAAGTGCTGTATGTCGATACCGACGCCCACCACGGAGATGGGGTGCAGTGGGCTTTTTACGACGATCCAAATGTGTGTACGTTCTCGATCCATGAAACGGGGCGGTACCTGTTTCCAGGCACAGGGAATGTGAACGAACGCGGACTGAAGGAAGGATACGGTTACTCCTTTAACCTACCCATCGATGCTTTCACAGAAGACGAATCATTCTTAACTAATTATGAATCCGCTTTCAGAGAAATTGTTGATTACTTCCGACCAGACGTCATTGTTACGCAGAATGGGGCAGACGCCCATTTCCTCGACCCTCTTACGCATTTATGTTCAACGATGAAAACCTATGAAACCATTCCAAAGCTGGCCCATGAGCTCGCACATGAATTTTGCGACGGGAAGTGGATTGCCCTTGGCGGAGGAGGCTACGATATTTGGCGTGTTGTTCCACGAGCATGGTCCCAGTTATGGCGGATCATGCAGGAGGGACAGCCCTTTCACGGGGACATCCCGGAAGCGTGGGTCACCCAATGGCAGAAGAAAGCTCCCGTTTCCCTGTCTTACACTTGGCACGATCCTGACGGCGGATACAAGCCGATTCCGCGGAAACAAGAAATCACCGAAAAAAATGCCAAGCTGCTTGAAAAAATGTTACAGCTCATTCATAACCAGAAAAAATACAATCCATCCTAGAAGGAACAAGAAAGGCCCCTAATTATTAATAGGGGCCTTTCTTCTGGATGCCGGGAAACTTGAGCCCGAAAGAAAATTAATGCGGATAAAACCCCATGGATACATAGGGATAAGCTCTATCTTACATAAGGGATGCAAAACCGTTCCGCTTGCTGAAGATGACTTCTTCAGATGCAAGGGGCGGATGGTCAGTCGGATGCCATTATAAAAACAAAAAGCCACTACAAAAGTAGCGGCCCGGGAAGTCAATTACTGCCTTCATATTCAGGATCCAGTATGACAATTTCGACACGGCGGTTCTTACTCCAGTTCGCCTCTGAATCATTCGGAGCAATCGGCCTCGTTTCTCCATAGGCGACCGCAGTGAACCTCTTCGGATCCAGCGTCTCGGTTTGATCCAGCAGGTACCGTATCACACTGCTGGCTCTCGCTCCGGAGAGTTCCCAATTGGAAGGGTAACGGAAGGAAGAAATTTGTCTGTTATCCGTATGCCCCTCGACTTTGACAAAGTTCGGAATGTTGTCAAGCAGCGTACCAACCTTCGAAAGAAACGGCTTGGCGCCATCCAGCACCTCGGCACTACTCGTCTCGAACAGCAGTTGTTCTTCCAAAACGAGTACCACCCCCCGCTCTGTCTGAGTAGCGGATATGATATCACCTAGTTCATTCTCTTCTATATACTCATCCACTTCTGCTTTCAATTCTTCCAGGTCTTCCGTTTCGGCATCCTTCTTCTCTTCCTTGTCCTGTTCTTTATCATTATCAGGCAGTTCGTACTCATTGTTCTTTTCTCCATTTTCCTGCGCTTTCGCCTGTTCCGTCGGGTAGTCATTCTCCACTGCCGACGGATAGAAGTCGAAGATCATCCGATTACGGAATGATTCCGCAAGCGCTTCGAATTTGACGAGGTTGATCTGCGACATGGAAAAAAGCAGGACGAAGAAGACAAGGATTAATGTAATCATGTCTGCATATGTAGTCATCCACTTGGGGGCTCCCCCCTGCTTCTTCTTCCTGTTACGCTTCATTAGCAGCTTCTCCCATAGATTCCGCCTGCTTCTCTTCTTCTACATAACGCTTGTCCTCGTCAGAAAGAAAAGCGCTCAGCTTTTCTTCCAGTACTTTCGGATTTTGCCCGGACTGTACTCCAATGACGCCTTCAATAACCACCTGTTTCATGAAGAGCTCCTGATCCGTACGGTTTTCCAGCTTTCCAGCCATTGGGATAAACACAAGATTCGACAACAGTGTTCCATAAAAAGTGGTCAATAAGGCAACGGCCATCTGAGGCCCGAGTGTTGCAGGATTGGACAGGCTCTGCAGCATGAGTACAAGACCGATCAGAGTCCCGATCATTCCCCAGGCAGGAGCATACTCCCCCGCCTTCTCAATGATTGCCCGACCTCGATAATGGCGCTCCTCCACTGCATTGATTTCGGCCTTCATGATATCTGTGATGACCTCAGGCTCGATTCCGTCCACAGCAAGAAGAATGCCTTTCTTAATGAAAGGATCATCCACTTCGTCGAGCTCTGCTTCCAACGCAAGCAGTCCTTCTCGTCGCGCCCTTTCTGATAATCGAACAAATAAGCTGATCAGTTCCCTCAGGTTCCTATCATGCTGTTTAAATGCCTCTTTCATCACACGGAAGGTGAGTTTCACCTCACCTACGTTAAAGTTGACCATTAACGCAGCGATCAAACCGCCGATAACGATGATGATGGAAGAAGCTTGTATAAATGATGTGACCCCGCTGAATCCTGCACTGGACATAATACCGAACATTACCATGATGAATCCAATAGTAATTCCGATCGGAGTCATTAAATCTTTTTTTGTCATGCCAATCTCTCCTCAGTTCGGAAAAAGTACCGTAATACTTTTAATATCGGTACTATTTCGACTGAGTTGAGTTTCTTTCAATAATTCGGTGTGGCAAAATGACGTTCTGCTCTTCCACTTCTTCTTTATTCATTAGTTTCGTCAACAGGCGCATAGCAACGGCACCGATATCATACATCGGCTGAACAACGGTGGAGAGCGTCGGACGGACCATTGTAGCAAGGCGCGTGTTATCAAAGCCAAAGATCTCCATATCTTCCGGTACACGAAGTCCTTTGTCCTGAGCACCGTGAATCACTCCAAGAGCCATTTCATCAGAGGAGACAAAAACCGCTGTCGGATGATTGTCCATTTCCATCATTTGATCGACTGCTTCCAGTCCGGAATCATAGGAGTAATCCCCCGTGATAATAAGATCTTCCGCTTTGTCAGCTCCGCTTTCCTTCATGGCGCGCTTGTACCCTTCCAGTTTCTGCGTATTAATGATAGTCTCTTCCGGCCCAGAGATAAATGCGACACGATCGTGATCGTGGCTTAACAGTAATTTGGTTGCATCATAGGCAGCTTCTTCATAATTGATGTTGACAGCTGGAGTTTCCATCGATTCATCGACCGTCGCAGCCAACGTAATCGGTACAGAAGACGTCTTGAATTCACGGATATGATCTTCTGTAATATTACCGCCCATGAAAATCAGGCCGTCCACTTGCTTTCCGAGCATAGCGTTGATGAGGTTAAGTTCCTTATCCTTGTTTTGATCGGAATTACTCAAAATAATATTATAGTTGTACATAGTGGCAATATCTTCGATTCCACGCGCAAGCTCGGCAAAGAAAATACTGGAAATATCAGGAATGATAACTCCGACCGTCGTCGTTTTCTTACTTGCTAGTCCACGGGCTACTGCGTTCGGACGATAGCCCAGACGTTCGATCGCTTCATGTACTTTCTTTCTTGTTGCCGGCTTAACATTCGGATTTCCATTGACCACCCGTGATACGGTCGCCATGGAAACATTGGCTTCTCTCGCTACGTCATATATCGTTACATTCATCTTGCTTCCTCCTTATGAAATCCCTTCGATCCATTTATTCAATAGAACAATCATACGATAAATCGCTTACCTGCGCAATATTCGTGTACTTTCTACAAATATTGTACCCTTAACATTATAACGAATTGCACATTTGCTGCAAAAGTTCTTTTTTATTTATCTCAAAAAAAAGAAGCCAGGCTGAACGATCAGCCTAACTTCTCAGAAAAGCTTATTTGGTTAACTCTTCCATGAAGGTACGGAAAGTAGGAATATCCATCTGCTGGGCTGAATCGGAAAGTGCAACAGCCGGGTCCGGGTGAACTTCGGCCATCACTCCGTCTGCCCCGATCGCCAAGGCCGCTTTCGCTGTCGGAAGAAGCAAGTCTCTTCTGCCTGTGGAGTGCGTAACATCGACCATGACAGGAAGGTGTGTCTCCTGCTTCAGAATTGGAACGGCCGAGATATCAAGCGTGTTTCTCGTCGCTTTCTCATACGTTCGGATTCCGCGCTCACATAGGATGATGTTTTCGTTCCCTCTTGAGATAATGTATTCGGCTGCGTTGATGAATTCAGAAATGGTAGCGGAAAGACCGCGTTTTAGAAGAACCGGTTTATTGACAGAACCCGCCGCTTTCAATAATTCGAAGTTCTGCATGTTTCGTGCACCGATTTGAATCACATCAAGGTAGTCAAGCGCCTCTTCCAAGTCTCCCGGATTGACGATTTCACTGACGACAGCCAAGCCCTGCTCGGAAGCGGCCTGCTTAAGAATCTTCAGACCTTCTATACCAAGACCCTGGAAATCGTATGGCGACGTCCTCGGTTTGAATGCTCCGCCGCGAAGAAGTTTCAATCCTTGGTCTTTAACAGCCTTCGCTACTTCCGATACTTGCTCGTAACTTTCAACCGCACATGGCCCCATAATGAAATGCGGGTTGCCATCACCGATTTTTTCTCCATTGATCGTTACAATTGTATCTTCCGGCTTTTTCTTACGGGATACAAGCAGCGCTTTCCGGTGATCGTCTTCCTGAAGCTCCAGTGCCGCTTTAAAGATTTCTTTGAATAGATGAACGACCGTGGAATCTTCGAACGGTCCGTCATTATGTTGGGAGAGTTGGTCGAGCATCGCTCTTTCCCTCACTGGATCAAAGCGGTTCATGCCCTGCTGTTCTTTAATCTGGCCAATTTCCTTTACCAGATCACCGCGTTTATTGATTAAATTCAGAAGCTGCAAATTAACGTCGTCTAATTGACTACGCAGCTGATCAAGATTTTGATTACTCATTTCTTTCTCCCCTAGCATGAATTTTAAAATAATTTGTAATTTAATATAATAATTAAGGGCAATTATAGCTGACTTTTTCACTATTGTCACCCCCATTAAGGGCTTTCACTTGATATTTGTAGAAAAAGTTGGATTTTACCTGGATAGGACCGTCCGAAAATACCCATAAAAAGAACGCGCCGGTGATTTATGGCACGTTCTTGAATACTTTTATGCGTGGGACAGGCGTTCCTCGGTGATCGACCCATGGCTGGCATCCCAAACGGCTTCTCCTTCTTTAAAAAAGATAGCTTGGGGAGACTGGTGGCGGATGGAGAACTGCTCCGCTACATAGTTGGATAACGGCCGCGCCGTCTGCACGTATAAGGTATAACATGGGTACTCGGATCTTTCTGCGAACCTGTCATATTGTCCCTTCGCATTTGCACTGATCGGACAGGTCAAACTATGCTTCAACAAAAAGAAGGAACCCGCTTCTTTTCGAATCTTCTCAAACTCGTCCATTGTCTCAATGATGTTCTCTTCCATGTGTTTACGACCTCCTGAAATAAAAACGATGGGAGCGGTTCCCCGCACCCATCGTCTCCTTATTATAGGTTGGTAGATGTAGCAGAATCCTGCTGTTTCTCCAGTTCTTTTGCAGCTTCTTCAATAGCTTCCGCCACTTCCTGAGCTGCTCTTTCCGCTTCATCTTCTTCACTGGTACGCAGACCCTTCACTTTATCCTTCACTTTACCACCAAGTTCCTGTGATCTTTCCGACACAGACTTGGAAAGTGTAGAGGATGTCTGGACAGCGCGGTCTTTCCACTCTCCACTTTTCTCATAGGCGACGTCTTTCCATTCGCCGGCACGTTCTCTCCACTCGCTAGAGCTATGATTGATGTCCTCGCGCAATTCACGTCCGGATTTCGGAGCAAGAAGTAAGGCGACAGCCGCACCGACAAGCCCCCCGATCAGTGAGCCCAGTACGAAGTCTTTGCCGCTTCCGTTGCTTTGTGATTTGTTTTGATTCATCATCAATTCCTCCTTTAAGATTTAAGATCCTCTTTCTTGGCTTTCTTCCACAAATTGATGGCTACATGCCCCCACTTCATGGCTTGAGCCGCCGAATCCGTATTCTCATTTGCAGATTTGTTCAAACCTTTGGAGAAGGAACGGATCGAATGGTTGAATTCCTGCACCGTGTCGCCGATACCTTTAACACCGTCAACAAGCGTATTCAGCTTCTGGGATTTCTCACCGACGTCTTCCGCCAACTTATTTGTTTTATTCAATAAGGCAGTCGTCTCCATGGTGATGCCTTCCATCTGCTTCTCTACCCCTTCAAGGGTGTCAGCCACGTTGTTCATCGTCCTGCGAACAGCTGTCAGCGTTCTCGCTAAGAATATGACAAGAACGGCAAATGCAACTGCTGCAATCAACGCAGCAATGTAAAGAATAATAATCATTCCCCCTGCACACTCCTTCTTATGTAATCGACACAGTCCCGTATATACCCTAAAGCGTATACAGGTAAACGTGAAGGTTACGTTAATTGGACATATTCGATATCATAACCGAAAATTCCTTTTTTATTTATATTTTATGTAAAAAACGTGCGGCTTTCATGGAACGCCGCACGTTTTTATCACTTCGTTTCCTGCTCGTAAGCTTCCTGGAACTTCTGAATATCCCCAGCACCCATGAATAGAAGAACCCCGTCTTCATATTCTTTAAGCTGCTGTGTTTCATCAAGCTGCAACGTTTTTGCTCCTGGAATCAATTCCTGCAAATCAGTGATGGACAATTTGCCCTCATTCTCTCTGGCAGATCCAAAAATATCACAAAGAAATACATGGTCTGCTTCCTTCAGGCTGTCCGCGAATTCGTTCAAGAACGTCTTTGTACGTGTGAACGTATGCGGCTGGAAAATCGCGACGACCGGGCGTTCTCCGTATTTCTTTCTGGCCGATTCGATCGTAGCATTGATTTCAATCGGATGATGCGCATAATCATCGACGAGAACCTGCCTATTCCACTGCTTTTCTTGGAAGCGGCGCTTCACTCCGCCGAATGTCGCCAGCTTCTTGATCTGTTCCGGCTGCATATCTTCATAATGACAGAGTGCAATGACACTAAGTGCATTTAATACGGTATGATTTCCAAACTGCGGAATGGTGAATGTGTCGTAGTAGTTGTTTCTGACAAACACATCAAAGGTCGTGCCTTCTGCACTTTCCTGAATATTCTGAGCTTGAAAATCATTCGTATCAGCAAGTCCATAATAGAGGACAGGAACGTTTGCCTGGATATGCTGAAGGTGTTCATCATCTCCACAGGCAATGATTCCTTTCTTGACTTGTTTAGCCATTTGCTGGAACGCTTGAAACACGTCTTCAATGCTGGTGAAATAATCAGGATGATCAAAGTCGATGTTTGTCATGATGGCATAATCAGGCTCATAGGATAAGAAGTGTCTGCGGTACTCACAGGCTTCAAATGCGAAATATTTACTTTCCTCGTGCCCTCTTCCAGTCCCGTCACCGATCAAGTAGGAAGTGGGATAATTTTCTGTAAGCACGTGGGCAAGCAGACCGGTTGTGGACGTCTTACCATGCGCGCCTGTAACAGCGATGCTCGTATATTTCCCGATCCATTCCCCAAGGAAATCGTGGTACCGATAGAACGGCAGCCCCTGGGCCTTTGCCTCCTGTATTTCTTCATGATCTTCGCCGAATGCATTCCCTGCAATGATCGTGAGGCCTTCCTTGATGTTGTTTCTTGTAAAAGGCATGATTTCTATATTCTTTGCTTCTAATGCGTCTTGTGTAAAGAATCGTTTCTCAACGTCTGATCCTTGAACCTTCTCACCAGAATCATGAAGAATCTGTGCAAGCGAACTCATTCCTGTTCCTTTGATACCAATGAAATGGTAAGTTGTCATAAACAAGAACCTCCAAAATAAAGTGGGTCACTTTAAGTATAGTATATGTAACTTGTAAAAATCTGCGATTTCGCTTCCAGTTACATCTGTTAATCTTTGCGCTTTCTTATCTTACCACGTTCCGAAGCGAAGAAAAAGTGGGGAAGACAAAATCAAAAGGCACAAACGTTGAACGTTCGTGCCCACCCATATCCTCACTGGTCATCCCCAATAAATTCCACGCGTTCCAACCTGGAATTCGGCTTATATCTGCGTCCTTCTTTCGCCTCAGGTTTGCCGTTTATGATGACATTATCACCAGTGAAACCAATATTGATTTTAAGAAGGCTCCCGCCTACACCGTACATATCGACTGGAACTTCCTGCTCTTCGAATGCTTTGATCCGCTCCTTCGTAAACCCGCCGCTTACGACGATTTTCACATGACGATATCCCTCCTGGTCAAGAGCTCGTCTTAGTGCAAAAATCAATTCGGGATTCACTCCCCTGGGATCAAAGGTACCCATAAGGTGCTGGTTTCTCAAGAAGTATTTATCCACAAGATTCCTGGATGTATCGAGGCGCACCCCTTTCAATTCTTCTCCGAATTCCCGCGCTACTTTCAAGGAGTCTGAAATGACGTCATTATTATAATCGACAAGCGCCATCAGCTGATCGTCAGGAAACTGTTCGTGGTAAGCTTTCGTAGCCGCAACGACATCCCCCTGAAACATCTGAATCAATGCATGAGGCATCGTCCCCATGCCCTCTTTCCCCCACCATTCGTTCATGGCATGGGTTGCTTGAGCTGTCGATCCGCCGATAAAAGCAGAATAACCGTCACCAGATTGCTGGGTGAAATGATCATCCCTGTCTCCCATGAAGATGATCGGCTTCTGCTTCCCTGATGTACGGGCTGCTTTTACGACATTGTACACGTTCGTCGCAACAGATGTACGCCTGGCAAGAATCCCATCAATCATCCCTTCCAGAAAGCCGAAATATTGATAAGGACCTGTAACCGTCAACACCGTTTCATAAGGTACGATCTTATCCCCGTCCTTCAAAGAGTGGATCTCCAGTTCCTCTGGATGATCGGCAAACGTATGGATAAGAGCAATCACTTCATCCGTCCCGCATAAGACGGCATGGTCTTTCTGGAAAAACTGCATCGTCACCTGGTTTTCCGGAAGATGATTTTCTACAATATCCCTGGTCTTCAGGAAATAGACGGCTGAAAACCATCCCTCTCCGGCTCGTTCATCAAACTTGAATGTCTTGTTCGTCAGTCGGCTGATCTCGCCATTCAACTTGCGTGAAATTTCTTTCATGACTTTACTCCTTAAACATTAGGTCGTTTGTATCTTGAAAAATACATTCTTAGACCATCATATATAATTGGGAAGTAATACACAAGCCTTTCCTTCCAAGCTGGTATCACTCCATCATTTCGTCGATCTGCTGTCTCGTCAATAAAATGTCTCTCGGCTTGCTTCCTTTTTGTTCAGAAATAATCCCGTATGTTTCCATTTGATCAATCAGTCTGGCAGCACGGTTATACCCGACTTTAAATCGTCGCTGGATGAGTGAAGCGCTCGCACCGTTCTGTTCGACAACAAAGGAAACAGCTTCATCAAACAGCTCATCCGTGTCCTCTTCCGATGCCACCTGCTGGATCAATTCATCCTGATGGAACAAATACCGCGGTGGAGCCACCTTTTTGACGTAGGCAGTCACGCGCTCAATTTCGTCATCGGAAACGAAAGCCCCCTGTATTCGCAATGGCTGGCCCGAACCGTTTTCAACGAACAGCATATCTCCCTTACCCAGCAGTTTTTCCGCTCCGGAAGAGTCGATGATTGTTCTGGAATCGACTTGAGATGAAACACTGAAAGCAATTCTTGTCGGTATATTTGCTTTGATTAATCCTGTAATAACATCCACAGAAGGACGCTGCGTGGCAAGAAGCAGATGAATTCCACATGCCCTTGCCTTTTGGGCGATTCTGCAGATCGCATCCTCGACATCCTGCGGGGACATCATCATGAGGTCGGCAAGCTCATCGATCACAATGACCAGATACGGCATCTTCTCTGATTTACGCCCTTGCTTCATGATTTTATCATTATAGCGTTCCACATCCCGAACGCCTTCCTTCACGAATTTCTCATATCGCTCTTCCATCTCTTTCACTGCCCATTTCAAAGCAGTTGTTGCTGCCTTCACATCCGTGATCACAGGGGAGACAAGGTGCGGAAGATCATTGTATGGTGCGAGCTCCACCATCTTTGGATCAATCAGCATGAACTTAACATCCTCATGGTGGGCTTTATATAATAAACTGATCAAAATCGTGTTGATACATACACTCTTTCCTGAACCAGTCGCTCCCGCAATGAGGCCGTGCGGCATTTTCTTCAAATTGGTCACGATGGAATCACCGCCGATATCGAGACCGAGACCAACCGCAAGCGGTGATGGATCTTCCTGGAAAGCTTCTGATTCAAAAATTTCCTGGAGTCCCACCATCTGAGAGCGTTTATTAGGTACTTCGATTCCAACCGCCTGTTTCCCCGGAATAGGGGCTTCGATACGAATATCTTTCGCTGCCATGCTTAATTTAATGTCATCAGCGAGGTTGGTTATTTTGCTTACTTTCACACCCGGCTCCGGCTGCACTTCAAATCTGGTAACCGTCGGGCCTTTCATTGCATTGACGACGTTTGCGCGTACATGGAAATGACGCAGCGTCGTTTCCAAAAGCTCCATCTGTTCTTTAATCCAGCTGTCATCATCTGAAGTAGGACGGACCGGATCCTCCAGCAGATGAAGAGGAGTAACGTATTCTTCTCTTACATGTCCGGGTTTATCATCCGTTTCCTGTGGAAGAGAATCTTGTTTCATTTCTCGATTCGATTCCACTTTCCGTTCCTCTTCCTTCAATTCTACTTTCTTGTTCTGAGGCGGTACCGGCTGATGATCCCGGGTCCTTTTGTCTCTAGGAGTCATTAATACGTTGAATGGCACACGCCGCTTCGGCTTCTCCTCGACAGGCTTTTCATCGGACACTTCCACGGCTTCATGATCTTCAGGCTTGTCCTCAGAAATGTTTTCATCCTCTTCCGTCACGGAAGGAATGGTGGACTCAGGCGTTTCTGCTATTGAGTTATCCTCTGTTTCCACTCGATCTACAAGCTCTTCTTCTGTAATCATTTCCTCTTCCCGTATCCGTGATGAATCGCCCTCATAAACCTCTTCTTCATCATGACTGACAGGTAGGTCTGCTTCTGAGACGGAGTCCTGATAAGAAGGGGCGGGGTCCTCCAACGGCTGTTCCACATCTTCATGTGCACCTTCTTCTGTCTCAGGCACTTCCTCTTCATCCAACATCAGCAGACCCGTGAAAGGTTCCTCCGGTTCCCTGTCTATAAGTGGTTCGGATTCGTGCGCTTCCAACGGATCGTTTTCCTTCGAGTCTACCTCTTCTGAGCGTGCAGGAGTCTCTACTTGTGACGGCTCATCGGAAGCGTTATCGAACCCCTGTACTGCTTTCTGAAACGATTCCATATCGTCCCCACGTGCCGCTTCTTCTTGAGGAGTCTCGAGTTCCAAGGAGGCTGCTTCTTCCACGTTACTTTTTTCTTTTATCTCTTCATCCGCAAGCTCTTCCACGGTAGGGATCTGGTTTTCTGATTCTGTCACCGGTCTCTGCGGCTCCGGTTCATCCATCCGAATCCTCATACGTTTTCTTAACTCCTGCCATTGCTTCTCGTCATAGGAGTTAGTATAGAACCCTTTCTGCTGCTCTTCTTCTACTGCATACTCCAGTGTTTCCAAGCCCTTCGTCATTTGTCTGGCCTGGTACCCATAGATCGGCGACGGCACATCTGTAGGAGTAAACGGTACCGATGTTGTTTCCGGCAGTTCCTGTTCTTCCTCCTGTTTTCGCTGCTTTCTTCGCACAGGTTCTTCCTGTTTCTTCTGTTCCCCAAAAGGACGCTGCCTTCTGACAGGACGGTTCTCTAATGTTTTTTCTTCCTCCTCCACCGATGCGGAGGGATGTTTTGGACGATCCGGAATGACAGGAAAACGAAACTCCCCCTGTTTTGGATAACGATACGTCATCTTCGTCCTTGCATTGACTTCCTGGCGTTCATTCGTAAATCGTTCGTCTTTATTATGTAACGGCTTCTTCTCTTCTGCCTCATCATTTTCAAACCATTTTTTCATTTTGCTTTTAATGTCTTTCCACATTACGTTCCCTCTCTTTTCAAAAGCATGATTATCCCTATTTTAACAGGTTTACAGCATGTATTGCTTTACATTCCCTTTAAAAATGACTTTTGAATCAAAAAAGCAAAGCAGCTAGGCTACTTTGCTTAAATTCGACATGTGCTTCCATTAAACTTCAAAAGTCTGACCGACTTCGTAATGGTCCTCCAGCACTAGAATGCCTTTTTCTTTCGGAGCGTCCGGCAGATCCAGCTCTTTGGCGGAACAAATCATACCGGAAGAAGGAACTCCTCTCAACTTAGCGTCTTTAATCTTCATTCCGCTTGGCATCGTCGCTCCTACTTTAGCAACGACCACTTTTTGACCCTCTGCTACGTTTGGGGCACCACAGACAATTTGAAGCGTCTCTTCTCCTACATCCACTTGGCAGACGCTTAACTTGTCCGCATTCTCATGGGGTGCCTTCTCTTTCACAAATCCGACAACGAATTTCGGGGATAGATCGAAATTGAGGACGTCGTTCAATTGGTTTTTCGTGAAAAGATCTTTAATCGGGGCAAGCATCTCTTCGGTAAGTCTGATCTTTCCCTGACCTTCAAGGTTGAAGTATTCCGAAGCGTTGAATATATTGTAGCCTAAAAGCGATCCGTCCCTTTTGTCCGTGATCTTCACCACATCTCCAAATGCTTCCTGTTTGATTTCTTCGCGATCTCCCTCTTTAACAGGGATGATCAGAACATCTCCGATTCCTTGACGATTGTAAAATACGTGCATATTAATCTTCCTTTCGGTCTCGTTTCGGTTTCTTCTGCGCCAGGATGAAAATCGGCTCCAGTTCTTTATCCTCATATAAGAAGGACAGGGAAGTGACAGGAACCGTTCCTTCCGCAAAGAATTTCATAGCCATCTGAGCTAATATATCATAACCCTCGGGGTTTTGGACATCCGCAAAAATAATGACGTCCTGATGCGGGATGCTGATAGCAAGCTCTCCCTTACATTCGGCTTTCAGTTTTTCGAGTAGTGCTTCATTGAGAATTCGGCTGGCATCGTAGCCGTCACGTGCGGAATGGAAGTAAAAATCATTGCCATAGACGGTATCCTTCTTCATCTCCACCGGCAGGGAGCGAACATTAAATCCCGCCACTTCCTTGATCCGATCGAGAGACCATCCTTCTTCTTGCAGCATGTCTTCATCAATCAGTTTATAGGACTTACCCAAATCCAGTGCATAATAGATTCTTGTCTCCGCTGTGTGTTCCGCATATACAAGCTGCTTTCCCTTGTCCTCTGTAGGGAAGGAAGCCGCTCGGATGACTGGATAGATCTGCTTCTCTTTCCCGGAGAGCGTATGTTCTTCATTCATGACCCGGAGGGCTTCCTGAACATGATCTTCCAACTCGTCAAGAGCTTCCTCTCCGCGCTGCTGGAATTTAGCAATGACGTTCGGGAGAGTGATGGTAATGCCCTTACCGGTTTCTGCCCATTCTACACGAAACGTATCTTTATCCCTGTTAAAGACCGTCTTCCATTCTTCATGATTTAAGCGTTCTTCCAATTTTTTCTTCAATTTAATACTTGTCATCTTCATAATATTTCCTCCTTCTACACTGGAAGAAATCGACGTTTCTTCGAATTTCACTGCCTCTTATTATACACACAAAAAAGCATTAATAAAAAGGAAACGGTAAAGTGATCCATCACAAAACGTTTCGCCTTATGCTGTCTATTTTTCACCGTGCCCCTCAACAAGTAAAAACGGACGTGTTTCTGTAAAACACGTCCGTTTGTTTGTCCTATGAATTATCTGCTTACTTGTATGAGAAAGTCCTCAATCTCTTCTTGAGATTTACGATCTTTGCTGACGAACCTTCCTACTTCTTCCCCATCACGGAAAGCAAGGAAACTCGGAATTCCGAAGACATCGTTTTCGGCGCAGACGTGGATGAATTGATCACGGTCTACGTAAACGAAGGTCCAATCAGCATATTTTTCTTCCAATTCCGGAAGAAACGGTTCAATTACCCGACAGTCCGGACACCAGTCTGCAGAAAACAGCAGGATAACCGGTTTCTCTTCTATCAAATCTTTCAATTGTTGATCAGATTCTAATGTAATCATTGTGGAACACCTCCGATGCTATTTTAGCACACGTTCACTCATAATCAATCGTCATGTCTCCCGGCTTGATCCACCCTTTCCTCCGGAAGGCGATGGCAATAATATAGCTGATCAAAGCCGGACCGATCAGGTGAAGGAAGAGGATCATGCCAAAAACACTCCAGGAGAATCCCATCGTTTCGAATGTCATGATTTGACCTACAAAGCCGCTTGTTCCCATTCCAGCCCCTGCTGCATTATTTTCCATTGTAAGCCATACGGTTGCCACAGGTGCCAGCACAGCACCAGCGATCGTTGGAGGAAGAAGGATCAGCGGATGTTTTACAATGTTCGCTACTTGAAGCATCGACGTTCCGATTCCCTGAGCAAGCGCTCCTCCTATGCCGTTATCTCGATAACTGATGGTCGCGAACCCGATCATCTGGGCAGCGCAGCCCACGGTCGCCGCTCCAGCTGCTACGCCATCGAGTGACAGCATAAGGGCAATGGCAAGGCTGGAAATCGGAGCCGTCAATGCCAGGCCCATCAAGACAGCGACAACGATTCCCATCCACAACGGCTGCTGCTGCGTTGCCCAATTGATGACTTCTCCTAGCCCCGTCATAAAACCACCGATCGGAGCTCCGATCCAAGAGCCGACCATAAATCCGATAACGATCGTGATGAACGGCGTGAGAATAATATCAATTTTCGTTTCTTTGCTTACTAGTTTACCAAATTCTGTGGCAGCGAGAGCAGCGATATAGCTCCCCGCCGGACCGCCGGCCTCCGCCCCGGCCGCTCCGCTGAACAAAGCTGCAAAAATGACTAAAGGAGGTGCTTTTAATCCATAAGCAATCGCCGCTCCGATTGCACCTCCCCATATCTTCGTATCCATCGCAAGCGTACCCATTTCTATAAACGACTGCGAAAGGGGACCAAGACTTGTTTGTTCACCAAGCGTCTTGATAATTAATCCGATGATCAAGGATGAAAACAACCCAAGCGCCATATAGCTGAGGGCGGTTATCAAATATGATTGAACCGATATATGTACTCCTTTTCTTGTTAGAAAATCTTTCACTGCCATCCCTCCCGTATGATTCCGCCCTTTATCATACAATTTTTATTTACATGTGTAAATACACCAGTATGAAGTATTTTGTACCACATCCTAGTATGAGCTTACGGCAGGGAGTTATTCCACGAAGCTGCCATACTGGACAGAATACGTTTTCTTTCGCATACTGGTTAGAAAGGTATAAAATGGGAGGAGATAAAATGGAGTTAACCGTTTACTTAGCGGGACAGATTCATGACGACTGGCGCCTTCAATTGAAAAAGAAAGCAGAGGAAAAAGGGCTGCCGATTCACTTCGTAGGACCACAGGAAAACCACGATCGTTCTGATGATATCGGAGAAGCCATACTCGGAAAGCAGCCGGACAAACTGTACCGGGATGACGCAGCTTCCAGCGTGAACAACTTCCGCACACAGGTTCTCTTGAACATATCAGACGCCGTCATTGCATTATTCGGTGAATCGTACAAACAATGGAATACGGCTATGGATGCAAGTGCAGCGATCCATCTGCAGAAACCACTGATCCTTATTCGCCCTGAGTCGTTAATACACCCATTGAAGGAACTCTCGAATAAAGCAGATGTGACGGTCGAAACCATGGAAGAGGCTTTAGAAGTTCTCGCCTACGTGTACGAATAAAAAAAGCGCGGAGCCATTCGGCATCCGCGCTTTTTTATTTGTTCATCTGTCTGTCGTATTCCCACTGCCCCTTCAAAAGTTTCACTACGTGGGTAAACATTTCGGCACGATCGATGATCCCATTTGTAAAAATGCCGACAGCCCCTTCATTTTTTCGGACCTCGTGCTTATCTGCATATACATCCATCAGTTCGCCCAGTTCTTTTCCTCTTTCCAGGCCGGCTTTAATTTCTTCCGGAAGCATGATTCTGGCACCGCTCGCGGTGTATACATTCTCTTTCTCATCTACGAGCGCTCCCCAATTACAAAGATAGAGATCATCCTCGATTTCCATCACGCCGCCTTCAAGGCCGATGCCGAGGTCTGCTTTATTCTGGGAGGCACATTCTCGGGCACGATTAATGGCACCTTCCAATGTCTCTTCATCAGAAAAAGGCTGAGCAGCCACTTTAGACTCTACGTCGATTCCCACGATTTCCATCTCCGGAAATATGCGTTTAACCGATTCTACTTTCGTTGGATTCTTTGATCCTACATATATTTTCACGTTAGATACACCTTTCATTTTCTCTGATTAGCTTATTCTTTACGTTTCATACTTTTTTGCTATCCTATTCTAGCACAAAGTCACGCAGGCTGAAATCAGCACGCGTGACTTTAAAGAAACTCAGCCATTTTGTTTTATTTGGTCCAGCGTATTCTGATCTGTAGAGCGTACGAGCTTCACAATCAACTCTTTTGCTGCTGCGTAATCATCCACGTGAATGATGGACGAGGAAGTATGAATGTATCGGGAGCATATTCCGACGACAGCAGAAGGGACTCCATTATTAGACATGTGGACCCTGCCGGCATCCGTTCCACCTTGGGAAATAAAGTATTGATACGGAATATCGTTCGTTTCCGCTGTATCCAAAATGAAATCTCGCATACCTTTATGAGTAATCATTGTCCGGTCGAAAATACGGAGAAGCGCCCCTTTACCAAGTTGACCGAATTCCTTCTTATCTCCGCTCATATCGTTTGCAGGAGAAGCATCCAGCGCATAGAAAATATCCGGATTGATCATATTGGCAGCAACTTGAGCTCCCCTCAGACCGACTTCTTCCTGGACCGTAGCGCCAGAGTATAATTTGTTTGGAAGCTTTTCCCCCTGCAGTTCTTTTAACAGCTCAATGGACAAACCACATCCGTACCGGTTATCCCATGCTTTCGCCATGATCTTCTTCTCATTAGCCATAGGAGTAAAAGGACAGATCGGTACAATCGGCTGGCCCGGTTTGATGCCGATTTTCTCCGCGTCTTCCCTGTCATCCGCACCGATGTCGATCATCATATTTTTCACTTCCATCGGCCGCTTCCTTTGTTCCGGCGTGAGATTGTGAGGAGGAATGGAGCCGATAACTCCGACTACCGGTCCCTTGTCGGTAATGATTTGGACACGCTGTGCCAGCATTACCTGGTTCCACCAACCTCCGAGCGTCTGGATCCGAAGCATCCCGTTACCCGTGATTTGAGTTACCATGAATCCTACTTCATCCATATGACCTGCAACCATTACGGACGGGCCTTCGCCTTCTTTGACACCAAAAACGCCGCCCAAGTTGTCCTGAACGATAGAATCTGAATATTTACCCAGCTCCTCCTTCATAAATGAACGTACAAGATGTTCGTTCCCCGGTGCACCAGGGAGCTCTGTCAATGTCTTAAAAAGAGTGCGTGTTTCTTGATTCATATGTACCTCTCCTTTTTATCCTTCTGCTCTTATTTTACCGGAATTTTGAAACCGTTTCTACAAATCCGCCACAGGAGCATAGTTTTGTTTTACTTTTATCGGGAATATTTAGTATACTGGGTAGCAGAAATCAGTTATGAGGTGATTAACAAATGAACTGGAAAAAAGTTGCAATAGCTGCCGGTGTAGGAGCATTGGCTGGCTACGTAATCAAAGAACAAGTAAGCAATAGTCAAGGTGTCACACCAGAGAAAGCTTTGAAAATCGCCAAGGAAGCATTTAAGAAACAGGGACCTATCAGTGGTTCATGGGTGTACATGCAGCCGGAAGAACTGAACAAAAACGGCATCCACTATGATGTGTACCGTGGAGGTATCGCAAAGAACAAAGACGGCGAAACATCGCAGTTTGAGTTCTACATCGATACGGAAACCGGTACGATCGTAGATGTCGCAGAAACTACTGCTTAATCCAGTGAAGACCTTCGGCCGTCAGGCGGAAGGTCTTTTTTCTACTTTTGGTATTCATGCCTGCTCTTCTTCTCTACTTCCTCGGTTACTTTCCCTTCTTCGTCGAAACGCAGTGCACGATAAATGGCATCATGATAAAAGATATACCACGCTTGTTTCCCATATCCATACTTCATCCACTTCTCTTTCTCATGAACAGAGGTCACCGGGTAATCGTCATAGGCGAGCGCCCACAACACGTTTTGGTGTGCATGCGTCGGCATAAGGTCTGCCATATGCAGAAAACATACTTCCCCCTCTTCATAAAGGAGGATGGAGTGTCCGTCACTATGCCCACTCGTATGGATGAACCGGAGACCCGGAACGATTTCCAGCTCCTTCTCAAATGTATGTACCAAATGCTGGACTGGTTCCCAATTCGCTTCCCAATACGTATTTTTGGAGCGCATGTTCGGATTCCGCATTTCCTCCCATTCCACTTCACTCGTATAAATAACCGCATTCGGGAACGTGGGGACTAGTTCTTCTTTCTCCCAAGAGGTAAGCCCACAGGCATGATCAAAGTGCAGGTGTGTCATCAGAACTACGTCTATGTCACCGCAAGTGAGGCCCATTTCCTCTAATGAGCTCCGGATGTTTGATTCCTGAAATACACCATAATTTCGTTTTTGTTTATCCGTAAGCTTTCCCTTACCGATACCGGAATCAATCAACATCCGCTTACCGTCGATTTCCAACAAAATCGGGTCGGTCCTCAATTCAATCTGATTGTTTTCGTTCACGGGATACTTGCGACTCCACAAAGGCTTCGGTACTACACCAAACATTGCGCCGCCGTCCATATGGGTGACGCCGCCGTCGAGCCACGTCAATTTAGCACGGCCGATTTCCATCGTTTCCATCCAACACCCCTCCAACTATAAAGATAGCTCTAGTCTATCATATAGACCAGAGCTATTGTAAACGGTATCAACCGAGGAATCTAGCCGTGCATCTGTAAATAGGCTGTCCTTTGGCTGCAAACTTCTCTTCATATTCTGTTGTCACATTGAGAGGATCTTCATCGGCGTGAAGATCGACGGATACATCTTCCAAAGTCATCCCGAATTCGGAAAAGCTGATCAAGGAATATTCAAACAGCCCTCTATTATCCGTTTTCAACGTCAAACGGCCTTCCTCAACCAACACTTCTTTGTATTGTTCAAGAAACGTATGGAACGTCAGACGACGCTTTTCATGCTTATTCTTCGGCCAAGGGTCAGAGAAGTTCAAATAAATATGATCCACTTCCCCTTTATCGAAAAGTTCCCGCAAATCCTTTGCATTTTCATTAACCATTCGTACATTCGTCGTTTCGGCAGCCAGCACTTTCTTCACTGCACCTACGATGACACTTTTAACGAACTCCAAACCTACGAAGTTTACTTCCGGATGCTGTTTCCCCATTCCGGCAATAAACTGGCCTTTCCCTGATCCTATTTCTAAATGGAGCGGTTGTTCAGGGTTCTGAAACAACTCTTTCCATTTTCCTTTGTTATCAAATGGGTGTTGAACGACAACTTCATCATGTTCTCTGAGAAAGTCGTCCGCCCACGGTTTATTTCTTAAACGCATGTATGGTATTCCTCCTTCTTATCGTTAGTATGGTACCACGAAGAGTGCAAAATTTAAAACTTTTTTATGATTTGCAAGCGAAGACGTGAAAACACGAACATGAGGGAAGAAATAGCAAGAGAAGGGTGCTATTTCCCCTACATGCAGGACCACGTACAGATAGTGCTGTTTATGGAGGATTGGCACGCTTTCATTGTAAACGCTTTCTGATTTATGCTTAATATCGTGTGAGACACTAATAAGCAGGAAGGATGATCAATTCACATGCTTGTAAAAGCGATGGAACTGGCGGTTTTAGCCGCATTCTCTGTACTGTTTGCAGGATACGCACTATTCATTTACCCATTGGAGAAACTAAAAGAAGTTACCAGCTCAGAAGTAAAAGCGAAAAAGCTTAAATATACACCACAAACGACTGAAAAAACCGTTGCCTGAGGCAACGGTTTTTCTTTGTCTGGTATGGATATAAAGAATAAAATCAGCTTGCAAAGACAGGACGTTGTCTCAACAAGCTGTATTCATAGAATTTCATGTTTTTTCATAATCCTTTTCAGTTTATCCAACCGAACCATCGCTTCATCGTATTCCCCGCGCATCTGGTGCCATTGAATAAAGGACAGAGACTGAGATACGGAGTACCATTTCATTCGCTGGTACATATGATCATCCAGTTCTGTACCATAATGCTTCAACCACATGTCCCACTGATCTTCCGGAATGTAGTTGTACAACAGCATGCCAAGATCGAGAGCAGGGTCGGCGACCATAGCGTTGTCCCAATCAATTAAATAAAGACGATCATCCGAAGACAGCAACCAATTGTTATGATTCGTATCACAATGGCATACCACATGCTTATGATATTCCACTTCTTGGACATGTTTGTCTAGGAACCTGATGGCGTGATGAATTTCAATTCTCGGATCGACCTGATCCAACACCTTTTGGTTTTCTTTAAGATCCTTCAAAATTTCTGCAGGGGTCAATGGATGCTTCCCGAGCCTCATCAACATATCCAACATTTCTGAAGAATGATGGATTTTGCTCAGCAATGCGGCAACTCGAGGATGCTTCATTTCTTCCGTCTTCAATTCCCTGCCTTCCAGCCACTCTTGAGCTGTTATGACATCGCCATTCTCCAACCGTTTGGTCCAAACAAGCTTGGGCACAATTCCTTCAGCAGACAACACGGCCAGGAAAGGAGAAGAATTACGTTTCAGAAACAACCGTTTCCCTTCTGTCTGAGCATAATAAGCTTCACCCGTTGAGCCGCCGGCTGGTGTTACGGTCCAATTACTACCAAGTATATGTTCCAACCAATTCACCTTCAATTCCTCAAATCCTCTTGTGATTGAATCACGTCATTGTTTCTGAATCTATTATATCGTACTTTAGTAACGATCCAAAATTAATTTTCATCCGTTTTTGAGCGTGTACCTTAGAATAGATTAACCCATAATTCTGTCTAGTTTCAAGGAATATCTTTTAATCGCCTGCAATCATCGATTTTGATGGCGCTTTCTCAATTGTACAGGTGTACGTTTCACCAGCCTGGCCATCCACTTGAAAAGGCACAGCAGCCCGGGAAGTTATTTTTACTCGTTTAGCCTTGATCAGGTGGACCTCCTTGATTCTTGCATGCCACCCTGTAAAAACGCTGAAAAAGAGCACAGCCAATTTCCTTTTTGATATGGGATCGAGGATCAGCAGCTCAAACTCTCCTTTAGTTAAATCTGCGTGCGGCGCTATCTTCATCCCCCCTCCAAAATATGGATGATTGGCAATCGTCAGCATCATGATCTCCCGCCCCGGGTAAAAGACGCCGTCGATATCCAGGTCTACCTTAATCGGTGCTGAGGTTCTAATCGATGCAAGTAAAGCAGCAGGATAGGTCAGAGAGGAAAACAATCTTCGGTTTCCTTTATTGCGTGATTTTGTTACCCTTCCTGCAATCCTACCGTCAAGTCCGAACCCGATACTATTAAGAAACAAGCGGGTGCCATTTCTTTTTCTCCCATGAAGGTCATAACACCCCAAACGGAGCTGGTGAATTCTGGGACGACGGATCATATTACGGAACAAAGGCAGACCACGCTCCCTTAAGCCCAGCCCTCTTGCAAAATCATTCCCTGTCCCCGCAGGCAGGAAGCAGATCGGAATAGAGGGATAACTGCGCGCTCCGTTTACGACCTCATGTAACGTACCATCTCCACCCAGCACGATGATGGATGATAACGTATCTTGATAGATTTCCGTTACCTGCCTCGCTATACGTTCTGCATGTCCTTCCTCTTGTGTGAAGAAGGCACGGCAATTTTCAGCTTTGTAGGAATGGTCCCTCTGGATCCTCCTATACATCTTGGCCGCTTTCCCTTTCCCGGCAACCGGATTCACGATAATGATATTCATAGGACATTTCTCCTGATTTTTAAGTCGTATAATTATGCAGCTGATTACTATTCTATTATAATATTAATTAGAAAGGAGGAGTTCCAATGGCTAAAGATTGCACGTACTGTGGTACAACAGTCACCATTCCTGACAACGGCGCCTTAATCATTCGAGCCCATTCGGAATTGTCCCGTCGCGGTGTACCCGCTGATGAGGGAGTACATATTATTCCCTACCAAAACAGAGAAAACCTGCAAGACATCCTTGCAGACCTCCTGTCCAAGGGGGTGAAGGAGGAAGAATGGATCCATCTGTCTTCTGGTTCCATGGCTCAAACATTCCCGATCACGATCGAGCACCTCTTTGCGAGGCTTTGTCAACCGGAGCTTGAAAGCTTGATTCATCAAGGTGATTTTGAGGCACACCTCCAGCCGATCCTCAATATGAAGGACAGCAGCATTTTTGGATATGAGGCTCTGCTTAGGACGAAAGGAAGGCAAGTAAATCCCGGCGAACTCTTTGATTACGCTGCACGTTCAGGACTTCAGTCTATGCTGGATCAAAAAGCCCGGCGTGCTGCTGTTCAAGCCAAGGCAGAGCATTTACAGCCAGGGCAGCACATCTTCATCAATTTCCTTCCATCTACTATTTATGTACCAGAATTTTGTTTAAAGCATACTTTTCAAATAGTGGAGGAATTTTCTATCGATCCGGCAGACCTTGTTTTTGAAGTAGTGGAAACAGAAAACATCACGGATGTTCGGCACCTGAAAGGTATTTTGGATACGTACAAATCATCCGGTATGCGTGTAGCTCTCGATGATGTGGGGGCAGGATACAGCACAATAGAAATGCTTTCTCTACTACAACCCGACATCGTGAAAATCGATCGTTCCTACATTAATGGATGTGCCGGGGATCCAATCAAACAACAGTTTTTATTTGAAGTACTGCAGCGTGCGGACAAGCTTGGAATTGACGTGCTTGCGGAAGGAATCGAAACCGTAGAGGAGTGGAACTGGCTGCAGAGCCAGGGAGTCGGGTACGGTCAAGGATTTTACATTGATAAACCGCGTCCAGTTCCGTCAAAAGAACTCATTCTTCCCTAGACTCTTCTTCGTCTACATCCCATTCCGGCCGTTTCACGGAAGATGTGCGGCAATGGTACAGCAGTGCTTCTGCAGCCTTTAGCTGGTCGTGCTTGAATGGTGACGTTGTATTTCTTTTGTCTTCCAGCCACTGTGCGTAGCGTTCTCTACCTATGTAATCTGTTTGGAATGGTTCTTTCACTCCCGAGAACGTCCATTGCGGTGCAAGCACCACTTTTCGAAAAGGAAGATGGATATTATATTTCTTCCAAACACTTTTCACATAGGTTTCCGACCGCCTTAATGACAAAAGCGGGTTCATGATTTTGCGCTGCTTTCCATTCTCTTCGACATACCAAGCTTTTTCAGCACTCGGGTAAACCGTTTCACCCGGAATGGCGGAAAGGTCATAAATCAATTCGACCCCGTGTGGTCCGATCAACAAAGGCTCGATTTCCATCTGAGCCTTTTTGATCGTTACAATCGGTCTGTACATAAGGAGATATGTATCCGGGAGCCGCTGCAAGTAAAACTTCAGCCGCTCATCCTCCCGGTACTCTGGCGCAAGAAAGGATCTCTCCACCAGGGTTTTGGAAGCCCAAGTCAATTGGAGAGAGAATAAACCATCCAAAAACTGCTGCTTCCTTTCTGCCATACTGACGGGACTTTCTTCCACTTCCGGTCTATGGTCTGGTTTTTCTTCTTCTTTTCTCATCCATCGTCTCCAGAAAGGTGAACGCAGTGGTTCCGTGTCTTCCAGAGATGCTGCCTCTATCCCCGTGTCTTTTACATGCAGAAATTCGTGTCTTGCTTTTTCCCACTGCTCTTTCTTTAATTGGATATATTTCGTCGGGTATTGAAAGATGTTTCGCTGGTATCTTGAAATGTAGTCCTGTAATTTAATCAACTGTGCCATAGTTACTCCTTTATCCGTAATGGAATAGCGGCAATACATTCGTATTTCGGCTTCTGTTCCGGATGGATCTTATACACATTTACTCGTTCCACCATCATTTCTAAACGTTCTTGCAAAATGCCCGGTTCTGCTCCCTCTTCCAGCAGCGGTGATTTTCCTTCTGCCTGTTTCTTAGCAAGGGTGATATGCGGATAATACTTGCGGTTTTCATTGGGAAATCCCTGGCTCTTTCCACATTCCTCCACGAGTGATTTCATCTCTTCTAAAGAGGCTGGCAAGGATACTTCTGCATGAAATACCCGCGGCTTTACAGGATTACCGAAAAAACCTGCAGGACCGATTTGAAGAGGAAAAGGAGCCGGCCAATGTCGATGAAGCAAGTCAGAAAGCAAGGATTCTATTCTTTCATCGGAGCATCCTCCAAGAAACTTTAATGTAATATGGAAATCTTCTACCTCCGTCCAGACTTTATACTCCATGTGCTGCTTTAGCTCCTCCTGCATGGATACAAGCTCCTGACGTATAGGTTCACTTACGGGAATTCCGATAAAGTAATGGTTCACCGCTCCTCCTCCATTCTCTTATTTCGTTAGCTCATACAGGCTTGCTGCGTATATTTCCATTGCCCTTACCATATCAGCAATTCGGACATGTTCATCTTTCTGATGGGCAGTATCCGGGCTGTCATGGAACATAGCACCAAACGCGACTGCTGACTCCATCGTACGTGCATAAGTAGCTCCGCCAATCGATTGCACAGACGCTTCTTCACCGGTCACCCGGTTATAAACGGAAAGCAGTGTCGTAACAAAGGGGTGATCCTTCTCCAGGTGAATAGCAGGAAGGTGATCATAAATACGCAATTTCCCTTCGTGCCTCCGAGCAGCTTCTTCCAATTTCCCGACGATTTGCTCATAATTTCCTGTCACCGGGTACCTGAGATTGAATCCAACTTGACATGCTTGACTTTCCCATTGAATAGACCCCAGATTACTGGTCAAGGCACCGGAAGCTTCATCCGACTGGGACACTCCCAGTCCTTCTCCATTTGTTGCATGGAATGTGCTGTGCAGGTAGTCGATCAATTGACGTTGAATTTCCGGCAGCTCTTCCGTCTGCAGAAAAGCCAGGAGACGGATGATGGCATTATTCCCTGTTTCCGGTCTGCTGGCATGGGCAGCTTGTCCATAGAGGGTCAAATGTATTTCGTCCCCGCCCTGCTCTACTTTCCCCTCCAACGTTTGATCTTCCAAATAACGCTGGAACCGATCGGCCACCTCTTCCTCTGCCTTTACGCGCACAACTGCGTCCTCAGGTACCATATTTAATCGGTCGCCTCCTGTCAAGGAGACTATTTTTACAGCAGCACTTGATTCTCCTTCATGCACCGGGATTGTCAAATAAGCATCAAGCAGCCCTTTCTCTGCGTGAATGACAGGAAAAGATGCATCCGGAGTAAAACCTGTTCCGGGCATCTCTTCTTTCTTGAAATAGTGGGTAATTCCCTGCCAATCCCTTTCTTCATCCGTACCGAGAATGAGCCGTATCCGCTTATTTGGTTCAAAGCCTTTATCCTTAAGCATCTTCATGGCGATATAGGCGGCCATGACGGGACCTTTGTCATCCTGGGCTCCCCTGGCGTACAGATTTCCGTCTTTCACTACAGGGTTGAACGGTTCTGTGGACCAGCCTTCTCCGGCAGGAACGACATCCAGATGACCTAATATTCCTATTAACTCTTCCCCTTGCCCGAACTCTATATGACCTGCCTGGCCATCTACTTGTTTTGTCGCAAAACCATCCTGCTCTGCAATTTCCAGCATTTTCTGAAGTGCATCGTTGATCGGTTTTCCATACGGATATTCTTCACTCTCTTCATAGACACTCGGAATAGCCAACAGTTGTTTGGCCTTTTCAATAAACTCCTGCTCGTACGTTTCGCTCCATAATTTGAAATCCATACTTATTCCCCTTTTGTAATGATGTGATTATATGTTTTTTTGTCGCAGACTACATAGAGTTCAGCATCTTCCGGCAGTTCCTGCTCCAGCTTACGGTTAATTGCCAGGTCGTTTCTATCTGCAATCAGGGTTGCCCCTTCATTAAGCAAAGCTTCAAATGCATCGCGGTACTTTTTCCAATTGGAACGGACAGGCACATGAAACAAATCTTCGCCTACAGACCTTCGGAGCAATTGTCCATATATACCCGTGACCCCTTTGCGAAAAGCTGAACGCACAGCGAGAGAAGAAATCATTTCGTTTGACACGATGAACTCATCGACGTCCGCGTGTTTGAAATTAGGGATGTGTTTTTCATCCATCACTTCCACAATGGTATGGACGTGGGTGGATATCGATTCGATGGAAGAAGCGATCAGGAGCGTCTTCCCGTCTGCGGTTTGCTTGTCAGCCTGTTCATCAGCAAAGACAATGACGGCTTTGGCATAAGGAACATTGGCTTTCTGCAGTGTTGCAAGATCCGAAGCGTCCCCTTTTATGTAATGAATGTTCTCCGCGAGAACAGGTGCTGCGTTCAGTTGATCAATGAGGACGATCTCACATATTTCATCCGTATCCAGCATCTCTTTGACGGCATATTTTGCTTTTGAAGACCAACCGATAATGACGAAATGTCCCTTTTCTTTATACACAATATTCCCCTCCAAACGTTTTTTTCTGAAAACAGCAAGGCCGTCGATTATTTTTCCAATAACAATACCGATAAGTCCAATACCGATCACATATAATAGGATAGCGATAAGTCTACCCGCGACAGTCACCGGATAAAAGTCACCGTAACCTACTGTCGTCACCGTTGTCATTACCCACCAGAAACCATCAAATAATGTCGGAAAGGTATCACTTTCCACAAGAACGATTAGAATGGTAGATAAGATAATGAGCAGGGCACTCGCACCAAACAATATGTAATTATTAATATGAACCATTTTCCTAAAGAACTTTCTTAACAGATACATCAAGCTTTCCTCCTATCTTAAATGTTCTGTAAATCCTTGTGAACGAAAGGTTAAGAAACGATTTATCGCTGGAACATTCGCATTTATTGTTGTAAAATGTAAACAAGTTCAGAGATTCACTAGCACCACAAGTTCCATAAAAACGAATAAGGAGTGGTTTTTTGAATCAACCATCATCCCGCATGCTCAACCGTATCAAGGCTGTCTACCTTTACATTAGAGACAGAGGTACAGTTACGACAAATGAGTTAGCAGATGAGTTCGGTATAACCGATCGTACGATGCAAAGAGACCTGAGCGTTTTGGAATACAACGGATTAGTTTCTAGTCCTCACCGTGGAAAGTGGACAATCACTGAAAAGAGAGTTAAAATATCCTGAACATAAAATGACTATATAGATGACACCCGGAAACTGGTTTCCGGGTGTTTTTTTGAATTACTTATTAATTTTGCTTCGTAATGTTCTGCAGATAATGGATCTCTTCCTCTGTCAGCTCCCGGTACTCACCGAGCTCCAGTTCTTCATCGAGAGCAAGTTCCCCCATGCGTATCCGCTTCAAATAAGTCACTTTCTTACCAACGGATTCGAACATCCTTTTCACTTGATGAAATTTCCCCTCCGTAATCGTCAGTTCGATTTCAGAAGTTGGACCGGCTGTGATAATGTTCAACTCGCCGGGTTTCGTATGGTATCCATCATCAAGTAGAACACCTTGGGCGAACTTACGGACATCCTCATCCGTCACTTCCCCTTCTATCACGGCGAAGTACGTTTTCCCTACGTCTTTCTTCGGTGAAGTAAGACGGTGGTTCAAATGCCCATCGTTAGTAATGAGCAAGAGGCCTTCCGTGTCTTTATCCAGGCGACCTACAGGAAACGGATCGAATACTTGATCCTCCGGCTGGAGAATATCGATCACAGTCATATCATGAGCATCTTCCGTAGCCGATATAAGGTCCCCCGGCTTGTTCATCATCAAATAGATGAATTCCCGGTATTCCACAGGCTCTCCCATGACCGTCACCTGGTCTATATCAGGATCGACGTGTGCTTTCGGGCTTTTCTCGGGCTCCCCGTTCACGCGTACATTCGATCCTTTCAAAAGCGCCTTGACCTCTTTTCTCGTTCCGTATCCCATGTTCGCCAGCAATTTATCAATTCTCACGTAAAAACTCCTTCTTACCTGCGTTTTAGAAATTTATCAAGGAAGCGGACTCTGCCCCCAAGAATTCGTTCGAGCAATGTTGTTTTATAAGCCATCCACAAATATGCGATACCACCGATGCCTATACTGAAGAGTAAGACGATCATCGCATGCAGTCTGTTTTCCGTAGGATCAAGAAACAGACTGAACAGCCATTTCACAGCGATCACCACGAAAGCCATAAGCACTGTTAAAATCAGCACCAGCAGCGTCCGTTTAAACAGCTGACGAAAGTCGAATTCTATCGTCGTGAAGATACGCCAGAAGTTTAGAACGACAGCGGCAGCAACGCCGATGCCTGTTGCTACGATGGCACCTTTTGCGCCCATTAGCTGGATGAGCCACCAGTTTAAGGCGATTTTCAGCATAATGCCTGTTCCAAGACTGACGACCGCGAAATTCTGCTTATTAATTCCCTGCAGAATGGATGAAGTGACCGTGTAAAGTGCCAGGAACAGTCCAACAGGAGCATACCAGCGAAGCAAGTCTCCGCGATAGGTAACCTCATCAACGCCGTAAAATGTTCCGTATGCTTCCAATGCTACGACGGAAAGCCCGACAACAGCAGGGATGATCAACAAAGCGACGATCTGTAATGCCTGATTGATCTGATGATTTAACCGGTTCATTTCATTTTTAGTAAACGCCTGGGTGATGGCGGGCAAGAGAGCAAGGGACAAGCCAAGACCAAGCGTCACCGGAATCATGATCAGCTTATGACTAAGGAAGTTTATTATAGAGAATGCATTATTGTATGCTTCTCCAGAAGCCCGGATCGCCTTCTCCATCGTAAACTGGTCGACTAGCTGATAAAGTGGTGTCGCGATACCGACAAGAATAAACGGTCCCGCATAACTAAATAATTCTTTGAACATTTCTTTATTGGACAAGCCGCTTGTGTACTCCTGCGCTTCCAGCTGGCGGTCCAAATACGGCTTACGCTTCCTCCAGTAGAGATACAGCACAAGGCAGGACGCAAGACCACCAATGAATGCAGCGAAAGTAGCGAAGCCGACGGCTCTAGGCATCGGACCCTGCATCAGCTGCATAATAACAAAGACAGAGCCGAGCAGGAAGACAATCCGTACAATCTGCTCGACCACCTGTGATACGGCCGTCGGTGCCATGGATTCATATCCTTGGAAGAACCCTCTGGTAATACTCATCGGTGGAATGACTAACAGAGCAAAACTGACCATTTGAATGACCATAGTAGCCTGGCCAAGTCTCTCTGACTCTTCTCCGATGGTCCATACAGCGACTTGTTCAGCCGAGAAGAACAACATGAGGAAAGCCAGGACACCGGTAATGGACATAAGCGTCATTCCGGCTTTCAGCATTCTTCTTCCCGTTTCATAATCACCTAACGAATTGTATTTAGAAACAAATTTAGAAACGGCGACAGGAACGCCCATACTTGATAAACTAAGAAGGATACTGTAAGGGACATAAGCGATGGAAAACAAGTCGGTCCCTTCCGTACCTACCATATTTTCAAACGGGACGGTATAGATCATACCAAGAAACTTCGATAAGAATGTTCCTGCTGTCAACAAAATGGTACCTTTAAGAATCTTCGACATAATTACCTTTTCACCTTCAATTTTATTGTAGAATCGACCTCATCTATTTTATCATAGATAATGGACAAACAAGGAATGATTGAACAAAAGAAAGGAAGACATTCATGAGTTATCAAGTTACCGTCATCGGCGGAGGACCATCTGGGCTGATGGCGGCTATCGCTGCAGCTGAACAGGGTGTGAAAACACTTTTGATCGATAAGGGAAGAAAACTGGGCACGAAGCTTGCTATATCCGGAGGAGGACGCTGTAATGTTACGAACCGGCTTCCGGAAGAAGAAGTGATTAAGCATATTCCGGGAAATGGAAAATTCTTATACAGTCCTTTTTCCGTCTTTAACAATCACGATATCATCGATTTTTTTGAAGGCTTAGGAGTAGCATTAAAAGAAGAAGATCACGGACGGATGTTTCCTGTAAGTAATAAAGCCAAGGATGTCGTCCAGGCATTATTGAACAGATTGGACGAGTTGGGCGTGGAAGTACGTAAAGAAACACCTGTGGAGGCCATCCATTATGGGGAAGAATCTCATCAAGTTCTTTTGAAATCCAAAGAAAAGATTGAAACAAAGGGACTGATCCTTGCTGTAGGTGGAAAAGCTGTCCCGCATACCGGTTCCACAGGGGACGGATACGCATGGGCGAAGAAAGCCGGCCACACCATTACGACTCTGTTCCCGACCGAAGTCCCTTTACTATCCAAGGATGCTTTTATTAAATCAAAAACACTTCAAGGATTGTCGCTAAGAGACCCGGCCGTCTCCGTTCTCAATAGCAAAGGAAAGAACATCGTTACTCACAAAATGGATATGCTCTTTACCCATTTCGGCATTTCCGGGCCGGCAGTTCTTAGGTGCTCCCAATATGTAGTCAAAGAATTAATGAAAGGGAACAAATCCGTTACGGTTGAAATTGACGCGCTCCCGGAAGAAAAAGAAGAACAAATCATTCAACAGCTTCAGAAGGAAACGAAAGATCAGGCAAAGAAAACCTTCCGAAATGTTGTAAAAGGGATGGTACCGGAGCGATTCCTTGATTATGTTATGGCTCAGGCGGACATCTCTCAAGAAGAAAAAGCCGCAAATATATCGAACCAGCAGCTTCGTTCCTTTGTCGGGTTGCTGAAGCATTTTCAAGTAAATGTTTATGATTCCCAGCCATTAGAGAAGGCATTTGTTACAGGTGGTGGAGTATCCATTAAAGAAATTGTCCCTAACACGATGCAGTCCAAACTTATGCATGGTTTGTATTTCTGCGGGGAAATCTTAGATATCCACGGCTATACAGGGGGATACAACATAACGTCTGCAATGGTTACAGGCCGTGTAGCGGGCATGCACGCCGCCTGGGAAGCAATGGGTTCATAAAAAATCGCGGAAAGGCACTATAAGCCTTTCCGCGATTTTCTTTGATTATATTCTTTTTCACGGCCTAATTCCTTATTGATAAGCTCCTGCATACCATCCCTGTCCTCTTTCTCAACCACAGGGTCACGTTCATCCCAATCTACTATATAGACGATATAGAATCTGCGTATTCTTCTGAAATATACCGTTGAGTTTGGAAATCGATCAAAGTAGCCGCGAACCATCTTTCTTCCGGAATAGCTCCATCTTACTAAATTGATAATTACCCCTCCGAACGTACATTCTCATCCAGAATTATACCGCGTTTCTGCGAGGTCATCAACCGTCACCAAATAAATACTAATCCCATGTATGCAAAAAGCACACCACTAACCAAATAGAGATACCCGTAAGCCTTTAATCGATCAAGCCTTGTTGTTACTCCAAATACACCAAGAATACACAACCAAATCGTTATAACAATAAATAGAAGGTGCTGCGATTCACTTATTGATTTTTGTTGTGAGAGAAGATAAAAACCGATGGGGATGAGAACCAATGCCCATAAATACTTCCAATTCCAATAGGTATTTCTTTTCCGCTCTAATTGTACCACTGGTCACACTCCCTGTTCTTCCATTATTTTTTTCCTTTATTGTACCACATATATCCAACGTTTCTAGTCCATGCAGGATGGGAGGTTATCAATGACGGTAGAATGAAAGCATATTACAGGAATTATGAAAATAGCAAACAAAAAAAGTTTGCAACAGAAATACTGCTGCAAACTTTTAAGTGATGTGGCGACGTCCTACTCTCACGGGGATCTACCCGACTACCATCGGCGCTGAAGAGCTTAACTGCTGTGTTCGGCATGGGAACAGGTGTGACCTCTTCGCCTTCACCACCAC